>NZ_RZOJ01000019.1:0-33996 GCF_003998845.1 Mesorhizobium sp. M4A.F.Ca.ET.022.05.2.1
CAGGATATGGGCATGACGAGCGCCGTCGAACAGCTTTTTGCCGTCAAGGCAAGGATTGCCGCCGCCGAGCGCGAGGCCGGCCGCGACCAAGGCGCGGTCACGCTGGTGGCGGTGTCGAAGACCTTCGAGGCCGCATCGATCAGCCCGGTCATCGAGGCCGGCCAGCGCGTCTTCGGCGAAAACCGCGTGCAGGAAGCGCAAGGCAAATGGCCGGCGCTGAAGCATCTATTTCCCGGCATCGAATTGCATCTGATCGGTCCGCTGCAGTCGAACAAGGCCAGGGAAGCGGTCACGCTGTTCGACGTCATCGAGACCGTGGACCGCGAGAAGATCGCCGCCGAACTCGCCAAGGAGATGGCGAGACAGGGCCGGACACCAAAACTCTACGTTCAGGTCAACACCGGCTCGGAGCCGCAAAAGGCCGGCATCGAGCCGCGCGAGGCGGTCGCCTTCGTCAAGCGCTGCCGCGAGGTCCACGGCCTCGCGGTCGAAGGCCTGATGTGCATTCCGCCAGCCGACGAGAACCCCGGCCCGCATTTCGCGCTGCTGGAGAAGCTCGGCAAGGAGGCTGGGGTCGCAAAGCTGTCGATGGGCATGTCCGGCGACTACGAGACGGCGATCGCCTTCGGCGCGACCAGCGTCAGGGTCGGCTCGGCGATCTTCGGCAGCCGATAACTGGGCGATGAACCTCGCCGCAAAGGCTTGCCAGATGTAGCCAAGCTAGCTAGGACGGTCTTCATGAACTGGCATCTACAGGACGCAAAAAACAATTTTTCGAAAGTGTTTCAGCGGGCGCGAACCGAAGGGCCACAGACCGTGACACTTCGCGGTGAACGGGCTGCAGTTGTCCTGTCCGTGGAGGACTACGATCGCCTTGCCGGAAAGAAGAAATCGCTTGCCGAATATCTTCTGACCGGCCCCGGGTGGGACGATGAGTTTGACGAGGAAATCACCCGTCGCCGGAATACGATGATCCGGGACATCGACCTCTGAATATACCTGCTGGATACGAACGTCGCTTCGGATACGCAGAGGCGCCTGCCGAAGCCGCCTGCGTGGGTGGCTTCGATCGATCCGGCGTCGATCAGCCTTAGCGTCATTACCCTTGGCGAGATCGAGCGAGGGATCGTCAAGCAGCGCAAGGTTGACCCTGAAAGGGCGGCCCGGCTCGATATCTGGCTGCGAGAGTTGCGAAGAGACAATGCAGACTGCATTCTTCCAATCACCGAAGAGATTGCGTTGGCAGGGGCCGCATCACGGCAGGTCGTACGCGAGGTAGCGCAGACACACTGATAGCAGCGACAGCCCTCGTCCATGACCTAATCGTGGTTACGCGCAATGTCTGACTTCGAAGACATCGGCGTTACCGTACTTAATCCCTGGGAACCACCTACTGCCTAGCGGTGGCTGCCCGACGGTTCTCTTGAGCCAGTTGCTCGCCACGCTTGCTCCAAGCTCTTGAAACGGAACGTACCGTTCCTATTTGCTCCAGCGTCATTCCCCATCTCCCTGGAGCTCCCAACATGCGCTACAATCAACTCGGAAACACCGGCCTGTTCGTCTCCGAACTTTGCCTCGGCACCATGACCTTCGGCGCCGCCGGCGAGAACGCCCAATGGGGCCTGATCGCCAGCCTCGACCAGAAAGGCGTCAACGAGATCGTCGGCCGCTCGATTGCCGCCGGCGTCAACTTCTTCGACACGGCCGATGTCTATTCCTTCGGCGCCTCCGAAAGACTGCTCGGCCAGTCGCTCCGGGATCTCGGCGTCAAGAGGTCGGACGTCATCATCGCCACCAAGGTGCATGGCGTCATGGGCGAGGGCCCGAACCAGCGCGGCTCCTCGCGCGGCCACATCATGGATTCGGTCGAGGCCAGCCTCGAACGGCTGCAGCTCGATCACATCGACCTCTACCAGCTGCACGGCACCGACACGGTGAGCCCGATCGACGAGACGCTGCGGGCGCTCGACGATCTAGTGTCCAGCGGCAAGGTGCGTTACGTCGGCGTCTCGAACTGGCAGGCCTGGCGCATCGCCAAGGCGCTGGGCATTGCCGAGCGCAAGGGCCTTGCCCGCTTCGAGACCGTGCAGTCCTACTATTCGATCGCCGGCCGCGACCTCGAACGCGAGATCGTGCCGCTGCTCAACGAGGAGAAGCTCGGCCTGATGGTCTGGTCACCGATGGCCGGCGGGCTGCTCTCCGGCAAATACGGTCCGGGCGCGCCTGGCAATGGCGAAGGCCGACGCGCCTCCTTCAACTTCCCGCCGGTCAACGAGGATCGCGCCTGGGCAGCCGTCGCTGTCATGCGCGAGATCGCCAGGAAGCACGATGTCAGCGTTGCCACCGTGGCGCTCGGCTACGTGCTGGCAAAACCCTTCGTGATGAGCGTCATCATCGGCGCCAGCCGCATGGACCAGCTCGAGCAGAACCTCGCCGCCACCGCGCTGAAGCTCGACGCCGAGGATATCGCCAGGCTGGACGAGGTCAGCACACTGCCCTCCGAATATCCTGGCTGGATGCTGGAGCGGCAGGGCGCTGGCCGGCGCCCGGCGCCGTTCGTGCCGAAGGCCTAGTTCGTCCGCTTCGTCTGAGCAGCCGCGCGTCCCTCGGGCGCGCGGCATTTTTCGTGCCCCGTTCAGAGCCGCGCCGTTTCGACCAGAAAATCGAGAAAGGCACGCACCCTGGCCGGCAGGTGCTTGCCCTGGCCGACATAGACGGCGTGGGTCATTTCCTCGTCGCCGGGATTGAAATCCTCGAGCAGCGGCACCAGCCGGCCGGCGGCGATGTCGGGCTCGACATGCCAGCGCGCCAGCCGGGCGATGCCCGCGCCGGCAAGCGCCATCAGCCGCATCGCCTCGCCGTCGCTGACCTGGGCATTGCCCTTGATTGGGACGACGGTGGCAAGGCCGGCCCTGTCGGCAAACGGCCAGCCGTCGATATGGCGCGCGAAGCGGAAGCCCATGCGGTTGTGGCGGTCGAGATCGGCCGGCGTGCGCGGCGTGTCGTGCGCATCGAGGTAGGAGGGTGCTGCGACCACCACCACGCCGCTCTGCCCGAGTTTGCGCGCCACCAGCCGCGATTCGCCGAGCGGCCCGGCGCGGATGGCGACGTCGGCGCGCTCCTCCATCAGGTCGATGACATGGTCGGTCAGCACGACGTCTACCGAGATCTCGGGATAGTGCTCCAGGAAGCGCGGCAGAAGCGGAATCAGCCGGTGCTGGCCGAACGGCACATAGGAGTTGATTCTGAGCAGGCCGCGCGGCGCGGCGCCGGCCGCCGCCTCGCGCTCGGCCGCCGCCATGTCGGCCAGGATGCGCACGCCGCTGTCGTGGAAGGCGACGCCTTCCGGGGTGAGCTGCAGCCTGCGCGTCGAACGGCTGACCAGGCGGGCGCCGAGCCGCGCCTCCAGCCGCGCGATCAGCTTGCTCACCGCCGACGGCGTCATGCGCAGCGTCCGCGCCGCGGCGGAAAAGCTGCCAGCCTCGACGACACGGACAAACACCTCGATCTCGCCGGAGCGGTTTATCTCTGGTCTCGCCATTCATGAATCTATTTCACAATTAATATGCCTCGGGCAAGGCTGGTTCACAGGCGGTAGCAACCCGATCTTCTGGCCGGGACGCGGGAAAATGATGTTCCTGCTCCACCAACGGGACGACCGCCATGCCTCTTGCTCTTTATGCCCTCGCCGCCGGCGCTTTCGGCATCGGTGTCACCGAATTCGTCATCATGGGCCTGCTGCTCGAGGTCAGCGGCGACCTCGGCGTTTCGATCTCGGCCGCCGGCCAGCTGATCTCCGGCTATGCGCTGGGCGTCGTTATCGGCGCGCCGCTGCTCACCATCGCCACCGGCCGCTGGCCGCGCAAGACCGTGCTCCTGGCGCTGATGGCGATCTTCACCCTTGGCAATCTCGCCTGCGCGCTCGCTCCCGATTACTGGACGCTGATGGGCGCCCGCGTGCTCACCGCCTTTGCCCACGGCACCTTCTTCGGCGTCGGCTCGGTCGTGGCGACCGGGCTGGTCGCGCCCAACAGGAAGGCCTCGGCGATCGCGCTGATGTTCACCGGGCTGACCATCGCCAATATCCTCGGCGTCCCGTTCGGCACATGGCTCGGCCAGGCCTTCGGCTGGCGCGCCACCTTCTGGGCGGTGACGCTGGTTGGCATCGCGGCCTTCGCGGTCATCTTGGCCCTGGTGCCGCGCGAGCAGCCAGAGCCCCAGAAGAGCAATCTGCGCGCCGATCTCGCGGTGCTCGGCCGCGCACCCGTCCTGCTCGGCTTCGCCACCACCGTGCTTGGCTATGCCGGCGTCTTTGCCGTCTTCACCTACATCGCTCCGATGCTGACCGAAATCAGCGGCTTTCCGGAAGCGGCGGTGTCGCCGATCCTGCTCGTCTTCGGCGGCGGCCTCATCGCCGGCAACCTGATCGGCGGCAAGGCAGCCGATCGCTGGCTGGTGCCGTCCGTGCTCGGCAGCCTGATTGTGCTGGCGCTGGTGCTTGGCCTGATGACTCTTGGCCTGCGGAGCCAGGTGCTGGCGGTCCTCTTTGCCGGCCTGCTCGGCGCCGCCGCCTTCGCCACCGTGGCGCCGCTGCAGATGTGGGTGCTGAAAAAGGCCGAAGGCGCCGGGCAGAGCCTTGCCTCCTCCTTCAACATCGCCGCCTTCAACCTCGGCAACGCCGCCGGCGCCTGGCTGGGCGGCGTGGTTATCGCGCATGGCCCCGGCCTTGGCGCCGTCACCTGGGTCGCGGCCCTGCTGCCGCTTTCGGCGCTCTGCGTCGCCGCGCTGGCGCTGCGCCTCGATCGCGCCCAGGCGCTCGGCGAGCCGGCGTCCGTCCGCACGTAGTCTGCCCGGCAAAAGCTCAACCACCCTCTCAATCCAAGCAGGAGCAAAAGATGGATTATCGACGTCTTGGCGCATCGGGCCTCAAGGTCCCGGCGCTCTCGTTCGGGGCCGGCACCTTCGGCGGTTCCGGCCCGCTGTTCGGCGCCTGGGGCAACAGCGACGCGCAAGAGGCGCGCCGGCTGCTCGACATCTGCCTCGAGGCCGGCGTCAACCTCTTCGACACCGCCGATGTCTATTCGAACGGCGCTTCGGAAGTGGTGCTGGGCGCGGCGATCAAGGGCCGCCGCGACGCCGTGCTGATCTCGACCAAGACATCGCTGCCAATGGGCGACGGGCCAGCCGATTACGGCTCCTCGCGCTCGCGTCTGATCAAGGCGGTGGAGGACGCGCTCAGGTCTCGGCACCGACTACATCGACCTCTTGCAACTGCACGCCTTCGATGCCGGCACACCGGTCGAAGAGGTACTGTCGACGCTGGACCACCTCGTGCGCGCCGGCAAGCTGCGCTATGTCGGCGTCTCCAATTTCTCCGGTTGGCAGGTGATGAAGTCGCTCGGCCTGGCGGAGAAGCACGGCTACCCGCGCTACGCCGCGCATCAGGTCTACTATTCGCTGCTCGGCCGCGACTATGAATGGGAGCTGATGCCGCTCGGCCTCGACCAGGGCGTCGGCGCGCTGGTGTGGAGCCCGCTCGGCTGGGGCCGGCTGACCGGCAAGATCCGCCGCGGCCGGCCTCTGCCGGAAAGGAGCCGGCTGCACGACACGGCAAGCTTTGGGCCGCCGGTCGATGACGAACACCTGTTCAATGTTGTCGAGGCACTAGACGCCGTTGCTGAGGAAACCGGCAAGACGGTGCCGCAGGTCGCCATCAACTGGCTCCTGCAGCGCCCGACCGTCGCCTCCGTCATCATCGGCGCCCGCAACGAAGAGCAGTTGCGCCAGAACCTTGGCGGCGTCGGTTGGACGCTGACGCCGGAGCAGATCAGGACACTGGACGCGGCAAGCGAAGTCACCGCGCCTTACCCGTACTTCCCCTATCGGCGGCAAGAGGGCTTTGCCCGGTTGAACCCGCCGGCCGTCTGACACCAGTTTACCCGCCGGGCGGCGGCATCGCCGCCGTTCAGCGGGGCAAAAATTTGCCCCCGACCTTTCGCCGAAGAGCTTGCGGCTCCTGGAAGCAAACCTCGATCTACTCAGCTATGTCGGGAACCTTCCACGGTGGCGTTCCCGCGATACGCCCGCCTTTGGCCGCCTTGAAATAGGTCACCGCGAGGTCCTCGTGGCACATGGCGGACAGGTATATTTGAATTGACCCGCCAAGCGGCGTGACCGGATAGCGCTCGCCGCATGCTCGGCCACGAGCCTCATAGCGGCGCTTCTGCGCGGCCGTCATATGGTCGAAGAAACCGGCCTCGCACTTGCTCATGACGATCTCCGTCATAGTGGCATCGCCACTCGACCCCCAGGCGCAGGCATCGTGCAGCTTGTGTGCTTGGATGCAGTCCGGCGCGGCTTCGATATCCTCCGGTTGGATCGGCGCTTCCCCCTTCGGGCACCGCGCCTCTGCCGCGGCGCCGACGCCGCCAAGCGCAAGCCAGATCAAGATCGTCCACCCGATCCGCATATCGACTCCCAGACGGTTTACCCGAACGCGGCTGCCACACTGCGACTACAAGGACCCCGCCGGCGGCACCGCGTCGACCATGACGAATCGATCTGGGTTTTCCCCAATCGCCAAGGCATGCGAGCCGTCGGTCGGAACGGCACCGAGAGACTAATGCACCAGAAACTCTCCATCCACCTTGCGCCACTCGTTCGGCGCGACCAGCGTCTGGTGCGTGTAGGTCACCGAATGCAGCGGCCCGTCGAGCTTGGCCTTCCAGAACTCGATGAAGCGGATCAGCACCGGGAACTTCGGCGCGATGTCGTAGTCCTGCCAGATGTAGCTCTGCAAGAGATGCGGATGGTCGGGAAAATGGTAGAGAATCTTGGCCGTGGTCAGGCCATATCCCCTGAGCATCAGGTCCATTTCGGTATGGTCATGCATTGCAGCCCCCTGCGTCGATCTCCTTTCCTCCCATGTGTGATTCTGCGCTCAGTTGCTTAACTGTCTATTGATTTTTTCTGATCGTGTCGGCCTTTTCCTTCGCCAAAACATGCAGTTAGCAGCGATAGGCCGTGAGTGCTGACAGCGTGCGGCAGTGCCCCTGCGTCATCCCGCCGCGCGAATCCAACGTCTAATGTTGTCGTCACCGCGGAACTGTTAATAATGCGCCCGAATTCGCGGCCGCTTCGCCGCGACACCGCCACCCGGCGGCTTGGTTTGGGGAGGAAACTGAAAATGTCCGAGGTTCATGTCCATCGGGTGCAGCCGGCGTGGAAGAAGAACGCGCTGATCGATAACGACACCTATCTCAAATGGTATGCTGACAGCGTGAAGTCACCGGACAAGTTCTGGGCCAAGCACGGCAAGCGCATCGACTGGTTCAAGCCCTTCAGCAAGGTCAAGAACACCTCCTTCGACGGCAAGGTGTCGATCAAATGGTTCGAGGACGGCGAGACCAACGTGTCGTGGAATTGCATCGACCGGCACCTGAAGAAGCGCGGCGACCAGACCGCCATCATCTGGGAAGGCGACAATCCCTATGACGATCGCAAGGTCACCTATAACGAGCTCTATGCGCACGTCTGCCGCTTCGCCAACGTGCTGAAGAAGCACGGCGTCAAGAAGGGCGACCGCGTCACCATCTACATGCCGATGATCCCGGAAGCGGCCTATGCGATGCTGGCCTGCACGCGGATCGGCGCCATCCACTCGGTCGTCTTCGGCGGCTTCTCGCCGGACGCGCTCGCCGGCCGCATCGACGACTGCAAGTCGACCATCGTCATCACCGCCGATGAGGGCCTGCGTGGCGGCAAACATGTCCCCCTGAAGGAAAATACCGACAAGGCGGTCGAGATCGCCGCCAAGGCCGGCACCAGGGTCGACAAGGTGGTGGTGGTGCGCCGAACCGGCGGCAAGGTCGGCTGGGCACCGGGACGCGACGTCTGGTACCACGAGGAAGCCGCGACCGTTAAGGCCGACTGCAAGCCGGAGAAGATGAAGGCGGAGGATCCGCTGTTCATCCTCTACACCTCCGGCTCGACCGGCAAGCCGAAGGGCGTGCTGCACACCACCGCCGGCTATCTCGTCTACGCCTCGATGACGCACCAATATGTCTTCGATTACCATGACGGCGACATCTACTGGTGCACCGCCGATGTCGGCTGGGTCACCGGCCACAGCTATATCGTCTATGGGCCGCTCGCCAACGGCGCCACGACGCTGATGTTCGAGGGCGTGCCGAACTACCCCTCGCAGTCGCGCTTCTGGGAAGTCATCGACAAGCACAAGGTCAACATCTTCTACACCGCGCCGACGGCGCTGCGCGCCCTGATGGGCGCCGGCGATGCCCATGTGACGAAGACCTCGCGCAAGTCGCTGCGCGTGCTGGGCTCGGTCGGCGAGCCGATCAACCCCGAGGCCTGGGAGTGGTATTTCAACCTCGTCGGCAACGGCAAGGTTCCGATCGTCGATACCTGGTGGCAGACCGAGACCGGCGGCATCCTGATCACGCCGCTGCCCGGCGCCACAAACCTCAAGGCCGGCTCGGCGACGCGCCCCTTCTTCGGCGTCAAGCCGCAACTGGTCGACGGCGACGGCAAGGTGCTGGAAGGCGCGGCCGACGGCAATCTCTGCATCACCGATTCCTGGCCTGGCCAGATGCGCACCGTCTATGGCGATCACGATCGCTTCGTGCAGACCTATTTCTCGACCTACAAGGGCAAATACTTCACCGGTGACGGCTGCCGCCGTGACGACGACGGCTATTACTGGATCACCGGCCGCGTCGATGACGTCCTCAACGTGTCCGGCCACCGCATGGGCACCGCGGAAGTGGAATCGGCGCTGGTCAGCCACGACAAGGTTTCGGAAGCCGCCGTCGTCGGCTACCCGCACGACATCAAGGGCCAGGGCATCTACTGCTATGTCACGCTGATGGCCGGCGAGGCAGCGAGCGACGGGCTGCGTAAGGAGCTTGTCGACCATGTCCGTAAGGAGATCGGCGCCATCGCCACGCCCGACAAGATCCAGTTCGCGCCGGGCCTGCCCAAGACCCGCTCGGGCAAGATCATGCGCCGCATCCTGCGCAAGATCGCCGAGGACGATTTCGGCGCGCTCGGCGACACCTCGACGCTGGCCGACCCGGCCGTCGTCGACGACCTCGTCGCCAACCGGCAAAACAAGAGGAGCTGATGGCCGACGCGGCCGCTCGGGGCACGATTAGCCAGCTCTGGCGCTATCCGGCGAGCTCGCTCGCCGGCGAGCGCCAGCATGCGATCGAGGTCGGAAGCCGCACCGTCGATGGCGATCGGCTGTTCGGCCTCGTCGACGCGACCAGCGGCGAGATCGCCCGGCCCGACCGGGAGGCGAAATGGCACAAGGTGCCGCTGATCCGCACCCGGCTGTCGAACGCACGGGAACTGGAAGTTGCCGTTCCCGGCGGCGGCTGGCTGGCGGCGCCCGGGGCCGAAAGCGACCGCGCCATCTCCGCCTTTCTCGGTTTCGCGGCTTCGATCCGGCCATTCCGCCAGGACGATGCCGCGCCGGATTATGCCGGCCCGCTGACCGCGGAACGCTACGTCAAGACGCCGATCCATCTTTTGACCACCGCCTCGCTCGCACGGCTCAAGACGCTGCATCCGGAAGGGGCGGCCGACCCGCGCCGCTTCCGTCCCAACATCGTCATCGACATGGCCCCGGTCGAAGGCTCGTTTCCCGAAACCGAATGGGTCGGCCGCAAGCTCGCTATCGGCGACCTGCTGCTCACCGTCTCGGAGCCGTGCCGCCGCTGCGGCTTCACCATCATCGCCCAGGACGGCTTCGACGCCGATCCCGGCATCCTGCGCAACCTGGTGCGCCACAACGCCCACAATCTCGGCGTCTACTGCACCGTCGACCGGCCGGCGCGGATCGAGGTCGGCGCGACGATGCGCTTCGTCTAGCAATACACCAACGCCTTTTTCGCCTGCCCCTTGTCTTTCGCTGCAACGCACCCCATCATGAGGGTGTGTTCAACAGATCGAAAGGAGGTGATCCGATGTCGAGTGATTTCGTTTTCCAGAACGTGGCCTCAGCGGATTGCACTTTCGGGAAGCAGTCTTCCCGTTAAGGCGCGAGAAGCGCGGCAGGTGATGCGATGGCATCACCGCCAGAGACCGCGTCATGGACGGAAACACGGAAGGCCGCCGGCTTCGTGAAGAAGCGGCGGCCTTTTCCGTTTGGCGGGCTGCGCACGCGCTCGCCGCAACGTCTCAGCGGTTGATCGTGAGCTTCTCGATGTTCTCGGTGATCTTGCCGAACGCGTCGGACAGTTCCGGACCGTTGGCCGCCTCGTAATAGTGCTTGAGCGACGATGTATCGGCCGTGGCGCAATCCTTGAGCAGGGTCTTTGCCTGGTCACGCTCCGTCGCCGTCATCGACGGATCGTTGAGATCGAAGCCGATGGTGAAGATCTCGATGCCGTCGCGCTTCATGTTGGCGCAGATGCTTTCGGCGTTGCCGCGCGACATCTGGCCTTGGTCCTGTGATTTGGGCGCGCCGCGCGCTCCGGCAAAGGCAGTGTTGAACTGGCCGTCGGTCATCAGGATGGCGATCTTGGCCACCTTTCTGGTGTCGAAATTGGCGGGGCCGGCGCCGAGGCCGGCGTCCGCGATCGCCGAGCGCCAGGCCGGCGAGAGCATGTAGTAACCCCACTGCGCGGCGATCCCGCCGGCCGTGACGCCCGCGGCGCTGAAATGGTCAATGGCGGTGAGCAGCTTGCCTTCATCGGCGGTCAATGGAACGAGGGCGGCCGAGGGACACACTTTCATGCGGTAGTCGCGGTTGACCTTGGCCTGATATGTCCTGCCCTTGTTGTCGAGGCGCAGCGTGTAGGGCCCGTCGGACGAATAGTCGGCATAGCCGTCCCTGTCCTTGCGCTCGGTCGCGCATTTGTCGGGCGCCGAAGTCGCCGACGCCGATACAGGCGCGTCGATCGGCGGCGGGACCTTCGGGCCAGTCGCCGTCTCGACGAACAGGGTGCCGGCCAGGCCGCCTGTGTTGACGGCCTCGGCATAGGGGACGATCGATACCCGCACGCGCGGATTGCCGGGGTCGCGGTTCTGGCCGAGCAGATCCTTGACCGCGTCCGAGGCGGCAGCCTGCAGGTCGCCGATCTTGTTGGTCTTGGCGCGCTTGTCGGGGGCCATCGACCCGGTGACGTCGAGCATCATCGCCACCTCGATTGTCTTGTCGGAATAGAGCGCGGTGGTGGAGACGGCAATGCGCTTGGTGTCGCCCATGCTGAACAGCGGGAAGTAGAAGGCGACATCGACATACGCGTCCGCCCGGACGGTCTTTGCGGCCTTGTCTACCGTCAATTTGTCGAGGACGACCTGGCCGGCTTGCAGGATGCCGGCCGCGCTGTTGGCGTCGAGAAAAGCCTGCACCGACTTGCTCGCGTCGGCCTCCTTGATGACGCCGGTGCTCAGGTCCCGCGCCGTCGAGGTGACGGCTGCGTCGACCACGCCCTGCAGGCTGGATTGGGCATTGTAGATCTGGGTGATGTTGACGCCGAAGCCGACACCGAGCGCCAGCACCGAGGCGGCGGCGCCGAACAGGATGGCGAAGTTTCCGCCGCGATCCCTGGCAAAGCCGCCTGCCCCCTGAACAAGACCCGCAAAACGCCGCATCTTCCGCCTCCATTCGCCATTGGCCTCGAAGCCGACTGACGGATGCGGTGCAGGATTCCGGCCGGGTTGCGGCACCCTGCCGGATGAATCCGGCGCTTTCTGGTCAAGTCCTTGTTTTTGCTTGAATTCCGAGCAAGTCAGGGTGAACGGCCGGTAAACAAAAGGCCGTGGCAGCCGCGGAGTTTAGGAAGTGCTTACCATGCTCCGTCTTCGCGCGACCGAGCCGCCAACCGCGATCCCAGTCCGGCACAGGCGCGCTGTGCCGAAGCGGATCATGATCCGGCTCTGTGTCTTGCGGGAATCCGGCAGCGGCAGGGCCTATGCCAGCATCTGCGCGCTGACCGTCCTGTCGACGTTGTGATGGGGCGGGCTGAACAGATTGCGCTCCTGCTCATAGGTCCAGACCTTGAACAGCTTGAGCTGATGCTGGCCGAAGCTGTGCAGCAGCGGCACGTCGGTTGCGTCGCGGCCGCGCGCGATGACAACGCGGCCGATCCTGGGAATATTGTGGCGGGGATCGAAAGTGTACCATTTGCCGTCGAGGAAGACTTCGAGCCAGGCCGAGAAGTCCATCGGCGCCGGATCGACGGGAACGCCGATGTCGCCGAGATACCCGTTCACATATCGGGCGGGCATGTTCATGGCGCGGCACAGCGCGATCGCCAGATGCGCGAAGTCGCGGCAGACGCCGACGCGCTCCTCATGCGCCTGCGCCGCCGTGCGGGTGGCGCGCGCATAGCCGTAGCCGAAGGACAGCCGACTGTGGACGTAATCGACGATCGCCTGCGCCCGCGCCCAGCCCGGCGGCAGGTTGCCGAACCGCTGCCAGGCGAGATCGCTGAGATGGTCTGTTTCGCAATAGCGGCTGCCAAGCAGGTAGACGAGCACGTCATCGGGGAGCTCCGCCACCGGCGTTTCCCTGGCGAGCGTGTTGACCTCGTCCGGCTCGCCGCTGTCCTCGATGACCGCGTCATAGAGGATGCGAAAGCCGCCGGCAGGCGCGGTGAAGCGGCGGCAGCTGTTGCCGTGGCGGTCGTGGTAGACCCTGGTCGGCACGGAAGGCGAGGTGAGCACGCGCGTCTGCCGCTTGATGTCGGCCTGACGATCCCTGTGAATCTCGAGCAGCGAGATGATCGGCGTCGATCCGGCGCATTCAATGGCGATTTCGTAGCCGAGCCGGATCAGCATCACGATTGCCCCCTGCGGTCATTCTGGAAGACAGTCTTTTCAACGCGGCAGGCCTGCCATGGTTCCCCTTGGAACACTTTCAGCAACAGTGCGTAGTGGTCTTCCGTACGGAATTGCGCAAACAGAATTGGAGCGGTTTGCACCGCTCCGGCATGTCAAAAGGCGGCCTTGCGCCTTTCCACGGCCCGGCCATGCGGCTACGATCGATCGTAGCTTAGTCCCTCCCGAATACGACCTCCAGGATTTTAGATGTTTGCAGGCAGAAAATTCGCGGCCTTCCTGTTCGATATGGACGGCACGGTGATCAATTCCATTGCCGCGGCCGAAAGGGTGTGGACTGACTGGGCTCAGCGCCAGGGCCTCGACGTCGCGACCTTCCTGCCGACGATTCATGGCAAGCGGGCTGTCGAGACCATCGCCGCGCTGATGCTTCCCGGCGTCGATCCGGTGCTTGAGGCCGACGCGCTGCTGAAGGCTGAAGCGGGTGATCTCGAAGGCATCGTGCCGATCGCCGGCGCGGTGGCGTTTCTCAAGTCGCTGCCGCCGGAGCGCTGGGCGATCGCCACCTCGGCACCGCACGAACTGGCGCTGCTGCGCATGAAGGCGGCCGGCATTCCTGTTCCCGCCGTGATCGTCGCGGCCGAGGACGTCACCCGCGGCAAGCCGGCGCCCGATTGCTTCCAGCTCGCAGCCAGGCGTCTCGGCGTCGACGCACGCGACTGCCTGGTCTTCGAGGACGCTCCGGCCGGCATCGCGGCGGCGGAAGCGTCCGGCGCTTCCCTGATGGTGATCAGCGCCACGCACACGCATCCGATCGCGACGCTGCACGCATCGATCGCCTCTTACGACGAGCTCGGCATCGCTTTTGACGACCACGGCTGGATCGTGATCGAGCCGCAACGCGACGCCGCGTAGGGTGCGTTGAGATTCATGTCAGGCCGGGTCGAAAATGGTGGGTTCCGCGTACCGGAGCGGAGCGTACTTGAAGTATGTGAGCACCGGAAGCGCAGGAAACCGCCGCTTGCAGGCCGGCATCACCTGAATATCAGCGCGCCCGTCAAAAATCGCTGGTGAGACCCTTCACCTCCCAGTCGCCGTAGCGTCCGGGTTCCTTGCCGCCGCGGCCGCCGATTTCCTTGGGCAGCGCGGCTTCCCTTTCGCGATATTCCAGGCGCCTCGCTTCAGCCTCCGCCAGCGCGCGGCTGGCCGCCGGCGTCGGGGTTTTTTGCGGCGCGTCGCTCGCCGGCGCGGCATCGGCTTTGCTGGTCTGGTCGGTCATGCGATAGTCCCGGCGCATTGAAACAGGGGCAGGTGTCTCCCATCATATAGCCATGAACTCGCAAGGATCGACCCCTTTCGCCACCACGGACGGATCTAGACGATGAACACCCTTCGCACAGCAATGCTTCTTGCCGCGATGACGGCGCTGTTCATGGGCGTCGGCTTCCTGATCGGCGGCTCCGGCGGCATGGTGATCGCGCTGCTGATCGCCGCCGGCATGAATCTGTTCAGCTACTGGAACGCCGACAAGATGGTGCTGTCGATGAATCGCGCCGTCGAGGTCGATGCGAAGAACGCACCTGAGTTCTACGCCATCGTCCAGGCGTTGGCCAAGCAGGCCGGCCTGCCGATGCCGAAGACCTATCTGATCGACAATCCGCAGCCCAACGCGTTCGCCACCGGCCGCAATCCCGAGAATGCCGCAGTGGCCGCCTCCACCGGGCTGCTGGAACAGCTCTCGCATGAGGAAGTGGCGGCGGTGATGGCGCACGAACTCGCCCACATCCAGCACCGCGACACGCTGACCATGACCATCGTCGCGACGCTGGCCGGTGCCATCTCGATGCTCGGCAACTTCGCTTTCTTCTTCGGCGGCAACCGCGACAACAACAACCCGTTCGGCTTCGTCGGCGTGCTGGTGGCGATGCTGGTCGCGCCCTTCGCCGCGATGATCGTGCAGATGGCGGTGAGCCGTACCCGCGAATACGAGGCCGATCGGCGCGGCGCCGAAATCTGCGGAAATCCGCTCTGGCTGGCATCTGCCCTTGACAAGATCGCCCGCGGCGCCGAACGCATCCGCAACCCGGATGCCGAACGCAATCCGGCGACGGCGCACCTCTTCATCATCAATCCCCTGCACGGCGAGCGCATGGACAGTCTGTTCTCCACCCATCCCAACACCGACAACCGCATCGCCGCCCTGCAGGAGATGGCGCGCGAGATGGGCGGCCGCGCAGCGCAGGCGCCACGCCAGGCGCCGACATCCGATCCGGCGGACGACGAGCAGACGCCAGGTCCATGGGACCAGGCCGCGCGGCCAGAGCAGCCGGCGCAACCCGCCAAGCCTAGGCCCAATCCATGGGGCCGCAACCCGACCGGGCCCAAGGGTCCGTGGTCGTGAGCGGCGCCAAACGCCGGCAGCGCACCCCAGGCGATCGTGACGACAGGACCGAGGCAGTCGCGGGCCTCGCCGCGCGCAAGGCGGCGGCGCGGCTGCTTGCCGCTGTCATCGACGCGCGCACGCCGCTCGACGGTCTGACCGACCACGACAACGGCCACCCGCAATACCGGGCGCTCGACATGCGCGACCGGGCGCTGGTGCGCGCCATACTGGTCACCGCGCTGCGCCACCGCATGACGATCGCCGGACTTCTTTCCCGCCGGCTGGAAAAGCCGCTGCCGCAGAACGCCACCGCGCTGTCGCACATTTTGCATGTGGCGGCGGCGCAGATCCTGTTCCTCGACATTCCCGACAGCGCCGCCGTCGACCTTGCCGTCACCCACGCCAAGTCCGATCCGCGCACGCTGCGCTTTTCCGGCCTCGTCAACGGCGTGCTGCGCACGCTGGCGCGGGCCAAGGACGCCGAACTCGCCCCCGCGCTGATCGCCACCGAGGAAGCGCCGGCATGGTTTTCCGGCCGGCTGAGGGCGGCCTACGGCGTGGACAAAGCGAAAGAAATCCTTGCCGCCCATCGCCACGAGGCGCCGGTCGATTTTTCGGTCAAGTCCGATCCGGCGCTCTGGACCGAGCGGCTCGGCGGCATCGTCCTGCCGACCGGCACGATACGGGTGGAAAGGCTCAGTGCCTCCGTACCCGAACTTCCCGGCTTCGCCGAGGGGGCGTGGTGGGTACAGGACGCCGCCGCCGCCCTGCCGGCCCGCCTGTTCGGCGACATCAAGGGTCTGCGCGTCGCCGACCTCTGCGCCGCCCCCGGCGGCAAGACGGCGCAGCTCATCCTTGCCGGCGCGCGCGTCACCGCCGTCGACACCTCGAAGAACCGGCTGACGCGGCTGGCGCAAAATCTCGAGCGCCTCGGCCTGACCGCTGAGCTCGTGCAGACGGACCTGCTCGACTACCGGCCGGCTGAGCTGTTCGATGCCGTTCTTCTCGACGCGCCCTGCTCCTCGACCGGCACGGTGCGGCGGCATCCCGACGTGCCGTGGACCAAGACGATGGCCGATGTCGAAAAGCTCGCCGCGCTGCAGCGCAAGCTGCTCGCCCGTGCCGTCGGCCTGACCAGGCCCGGCGGGCGCATCGTCTTTTCCAACTGCTCGCTCGACCCGCTCGAAGGCGAGGAGCTTTACCGCGCCTTCCTCGCCGAGACAGCCGATGTCGTCGACGATCCGGTCCGCCGCGGCGAGATCGCCGGCATCGATCCGTTCCTGACGGCCGAGGGCACGTTGCGCACCACGCCGGCCGATCTGCCGCACGAATCGCCCGGACTGTCCGGCCTCGATGGCTTCTTCGCCGCCCGCATGCGCCGCGCCGGTTAACGCATCTCGCCAAAGCGCGCATCGCCTGAATCCGTTTCGACACGACGCGCTTTGGCGCTTGTTTTCGTAAAACTTGCCGACTTTTTTAGGGAGGATCGCGTCCCGATTGGGTTCACTCGGTCACCCGCGCGAAATCCGCCTTCGCATAAGTTCTTGAATCATATAAGCTTGTGCCTGGGTCGGGACGATCAGGAGGGGTTTTGGCAATCGCTGCCGGCAGCACGACGCGGCTATGGACGCTTGTTGCGAAGGAGTTCTGGCGTAAGACCCGCCGGCGTTTGCGCGCCGGCCCGGTCTATCGCTGGCGCTATTCCGGCCGCACGCCCGAACGCGTCCTGATCGCCCCGCCGGATCTCAGACTCGCAGACCCGCAGATCGCGCTCGAAATCTACTATGGCCGCTATCCGCTGTCGGGACATCTGGTCGAGACCGGCGGCAAATCGCCCTTCCAGATCGACGTGCCCAATCGCGGTTGGCAAAAGACGCTGCACGGCTTTCGCTGGCTGCGCCATATGCGTGCCGCCGGCACCGAGCTTGCCGCCGCCAATGCCCGCGCGCTGGTTTCCGACTGGATCGCCATCCATGGCAACCAGATTTCCGGCATCGCCTGGGAGCCCGGCACCACCGCCAAGCGCGTGATCGCCTGGCTGCAGCATTCCTCCGTCGTGCTCCAGGGGGCCGAATTTCCTTTCTACCGTGCCTTTCTCAAATCGCTTGCCGTGCAGATCCGTTATCTCCGCTCGATGGCGCGAGCGATGCCCGACGGCAAGGACAGGTTGCGCGCCCGTATCGCGCTCGCCTTCGCCGCTCTGTCGCTGCCAGCACCGGCATCGGCATTGCGCGGTGCCACCCGCAATCTCGCCGAGGAGCTTGACCGCCAGATCCTTCCCGACGGCGGCCACATCTCGCGCAACCCGATGACGGTTCTGGAGCTGCTCGCTGACCTGCTGCCGCTGCGCCAGACCTATGCCAACCAGGCCGAGACGCCGCCTACGGCTTTGATGGGCGCCATCGACCGCATGCTGCCGGCGCTGCGCTTCTTCCGCCATCAGGACGGCAGCCTCGCCCGCTTCAACGGCATGGGGGCGACCATCCACGACCGCATCGCCACCATCCTGCGCCATGACGACACCGTCGGCGCGCCGCTGCTGCACGCGCCGCATTCCGGCTATGAGCGCCTGTCGATGGGCGGCGTCACCGTCATCGCCGACACCGGCCTGCCGCCGCCCGTTGACGTGTCCAACGCCGCGCACGCCGGCTGCCTCGCCTTCGAGATGTCCTCCGGCCGCCAGCACTACATCGTCAATGCCGGCATCGACACCTATGGCGCCGCCGAGTTCCGGCCGCTGGCCCGCGCCACCGCCGCGCATTCGACCGCCACCGTCAACGACACGTCCTCGGCGCGTTTCAGCCATTCGCTGCGCGTCAATGACCTGCTCGGCTCGCCCTTGATCGGCGGTCCGCAGCATGTGCCCTGCAAGCGGACTGACCTGAAGGGCAGCCAGGGCTTCCTTGCCCGCCATGACGGCTATGTCCAGCGCTTCGGGTTCCTGCACGAGCGCGAAATGAAACTGTCGAGCAACGGCAATGTGCTGACGGGCCGGGACCGCTTCCAGCGCCCCGGCGGGGCCGCGATCCGCAACAATGGCCGCGACTTCGTCGCCGTGCGCTTCCACGTCCACCCCGACATCAACCTGCTGCAGGACGAGCATGACCGCCTGGTGCTCGCCGCTGACCAGGGCGATACCTGGGTGTTCACATGCGCTGGCATCGTGCCCGAGGTGGAGGAGTCGATCTATTTCGCCGGGCTCGGTGGGCCGCGCCGCAGCCGGCAGATCGTGCTTGCCTTCAAGGCCTCGGAGATATCGGAGGTCCACTGGCAGCTGACCAGGACGACCATCGCCGGCTATCCGGAAAACAACTGACGGCGCGCAACAGCGTGTGATGCCAGCCGCACGGCGCTTGATTTCCTGATCTCATGTGCTACGGCGCGGGCTTCTTCCAATCCAGCCTTGAAAGGCCGCCAGCCCATGGCCGTCGCCGCCAAGAACATTCCCGCGCCCGACCTCGTTCCCGTGCGCCGCGCGCTGCTGTCCGTCTTCGACAAGACCGGCCTGATCGACTTCGCCAAGGCGCTCGCCGCCGCCGGTGTCGAGCTGGTTTCGACCGGCGGCACGGCCAAGGCGATCGCCGACGCCGGCATGGCGGTGCGTGACGTCTCCGAACTGACCGGCTTTCCCGAGATCATGGACGGCCGCGTCAAGACGCTGCATCCCTCGGTGCATGGCGCGCTGCTCGGCGTGCGCGACGACCCTGAGCATTCGAAGGCGATGCGCGACCATCATATCGAGCCGATCGACCTCGTCGTTTCCAACCTCTATCCGTTCGAGGAGGTGCGCCGTTCCGGCGCCGGCTACGCCTCGATCGTCGAGAACATCGACATCGGCGGACCGGCGATGATCCGCGCCTCGGCCAAGAACCACGCCTATGTCGCCATCGTTACCGATCCCGAAGACTATGCGGCGGTGCTCAACGCGCTGGAGATGAATATCGGCTCGCTGTCGCTGGATTTCCGCAAGAAGCTGGCGGCCAAGGCCTTCGCCCGCACCGCCAGCTACGACGCCGCGATTTCCGGCTGGTTCGCCGAAGCGCTGGAGATCGAGCATCCGACCTGGCGCGCCTTCGGCGGCAGGCTTGATCAGGTGATGCGCTATGGCGAGAACCCGCACCAGGGCGCCGGCTTGTACCTCAATGGCGACAAGCGGCCGGGGGTCGCCACAGCGCGTCAGTTGCAGGGCAAGCAGCTCTCCTACAACAACATCAACGACACCGACGCCGCCTTCGAGCTGGTCGGCGAGTTCGATCCTGCCGCCACAGCCGCCGTCGCCATCATCAAGCACGCCAACCCCTGCGGTGTCGCCGAAGCGACCTCGCTGAAGGTGGCCTACGCCAAGGCGCTCGCCTGCGACCCGGTCTCGGCCTTCGGCGGCATCGTCGCCATGAACCGCATCCTCGACGCCGAAGCGGCGGAGGAGATCGTCAAGACCTTCACCGAGGTCATCATCGCGCCCGACGCGTCCGAGCACGCGGCAGCGATTGTCGCCGCCAAGAAGAACCTGCGCCTTTTGGTCACCGGCGGCCTGCCCGATCCGCGCGCCGCCGGTACCACGGTGAAATCGGTCTCCGGCGGACTGCTCGTCCAGGGCCGCGACAATGCGGTGGTCGACGATCTCGAACTGAAGGTGGTGACCAAGCGCGCGCCGACGCCGGCCGAGATGGCCGACCTGAAGTTCGCCTTCCGTGTCGCCAAGCACGTCAAGTCGAACGCGATCGTCTATGTCAGGGACGGCGCCACGGTCGGCATCGGCGCCGGCCAGATGAGCCGTGTCGATTCCTCGCGCATTGCCGCCCGCAAGGCACTTGATGCGGCGGAAGCCGCGGGCCTGTCGCAGCCGTTGACCAAGGGTTCGGTGGTCGCTTCGGACGCGTTCTTCCCTTTCGCCGACGGCCTGCTGTCGGCGATCGAAGCCGGCGCCACCGCCGTCATCCAGCCGGGCGGCTCGATGCGCGACGACGAAGTGATCGCCGCCGCCGACGCGCACGGCATCGCCATGGTGTTCACCGGCGTCAGGCATTTCCGGCATTAGTTTTCGGCAGAGAGACGTTTGAGAATTCGCTCCGCTGAGTCGGATGGCGTGGTTTTCGAGAACCGAAGCGGAGCGGACATTCGAGTCCGTGAGCACCGGAAGCGCAGAAAGCCGCGTCAGGCGGCCAGCGGAGTAGAATTATCGAATGTCTCTCACTCCACCGGCTGATCCGCCGGATACGGCGTCCTGATCAGGATCGCTATGCCGATGCCGAGGAACAGGATAATGACCGCCATGCCGAGCCGGGCCGAGTCGGTGGCCCAGCTGATCGTCGCCAGCAGGAACGGCGCCAGGAAGCTAGTCGCCCGGCCCGACAAGGCGTAGATGCCGAAATAGCGGCCGGATTCGGCGGCCGTGACGCTGCGCGCCATGTAGGAGCGCGACGATGCCTGCACCGGGCCGAAGGCAAGCCCGATCAACAACCCGTAGAGGATGTAGGCCTTCTCGGCCGCAGTGCCGAACAGGCCGCCGGAATCGACGGTGGAAAGCTGGATCAGGCCGAGCAGCGTGAAACCCGGGCCCGTCGAGACGATGCCGGCGGTGGCCACTGTCAGCATCACCAGCGCGATCATCACCACCGCCTTGGAACCGAGCGCGGTGTCGAGGCGGGCGGCGATCCAGCAGCCGAAAATGGCGACGACATTGAGGATGATGCCGAAGATGCCGATCTCGGTGATCGACCAGCCGAACATCGCCGCCGCGAACACGCCGCCCTGCGTCAGCAGCGCATTGACGCCGTCCTGATAGATCATGCGGGCGACGAGGAAGCGGAAGATGCCGACGCGCTTGCGCGCCTCGGCCAGGGTCGACCTCAGCTCGGACAAACCCTGGCGCACGGCCGGTCCGATCGGGATGCCTTTGGCGGCATCGGGGGTGAAGAAGAACATCGGCAGGATGAACAGGAAATACCAGCCGGCCGACATCGGCCCCGTGGCGCGGGCATCCTCGCCAAGCTTCGGATCAAGCCCGAGGATCGGGTCGAGGCCGATGATCGTCTTGCCGGTTTCGGGATTGCCGGCCATGAACAGGATGACGAAGATAAGCGCGATCATGCCGCCGAGATAGCCCAGCCCCCAGGCGATATTGGAGACGCGGCCGATCTCGCTCTTCGGCACCAGGCGCGGCATCATCGAATCATTGAAAACAGTGGAGAACTCCGCCGCCACCGAGGCCAGCGAGAACAGCAGCACGATCAGGAAGACGTTCGAGCCGGGGGCGGCAAGCCACAGCAGCGTCAGGCTGGTGATCTTGATCGTCGCGAAGAAGGCGATCCACGGCTTGCGCGGCCCGGTCTGGTCGGCGATCGAGCCCAGTATCGGCGACAGCACGGCGATGACCAGTCCGGCGGCGGCGATGCCCCAGGCCCAGGCGGCCTGGCCCATCACCGGATCGCTGACCATGCGCGAGGCGAAGTAAGGCCCGAAGATGAAGGTGGTGACGACGGTGAAGAACGGCTGCGCCGCCCAGTCGAAGAACATCCAGCCCCAGATGCCGCGCCCCGACGCCCGCTGCACTGTCTCTATTGCCGCCATGCTGATTCCCTCGGCCCGCCCCGCGTCGGGCGCCATGTCTGCATGTTTTTCATGACGGTGCAAATGCGGCCGGCTTCCTGCCCGCGACGGCTGTCGCGCAGCCGAAGAAGAAGCGCTTGAACTCGACCTCGAGCCCCTCGGCCCTCAACATTTCCGCCACGGCGGAAGCGTCGCCGAAATTGGTCGAGGAGGTGCCGATCATCGAGAAATCCTGCGCGCCGTTGAGCAAGGTCCTTTCGACAAGCGGCAACACGACCTTCAGGTGGAACAGATAAAGCGGCCTCAACCACCCTGCTCAGCCTACATCCCCGTCAGATCGCTCATCAGCCCGGATGCCACCGACAGCCTCGACACAGTGATGTCGCCGCCCTCGGTCAGCGCCTGCAGCCGCTCGCGGATGCGCGCGACGCGTTCGCCGCCGGCCTCCAGCCAGGCCGTCACCGGGTCGGCCGCCTTGGCATGGGCGGTCAGCGCCGCAACCGCGATGCCGCGCCGGGCGGCGCCGATCGTGTCGGCCGCGCGTGAAAGCGCCAGCTGGTCGTAATAGTCCGGCGGCGAGATCGCGCGCGTCGCTTCCTCGATGCGCGGAATGCGGAAGGCGTCGCTGACGGCGAAGAAGGCCTTCGCCGCGGCGACGATATCGGCATTGGCGGTGCGCGCCGTCAGCGCGATATCCGGGATCAGTTCCCCGACATCGGCGAGCGCCAGCTGTCCGGCAAGCCTCTCCGGTGCCCCGGCCTTGAACAACCCATGCCGCCGCTCCTCGATCCGCTCGCGCGAATATGCCGGCAACAGCGAGGCGAGCTTCGGCTCCAACGCCTTGCGTGCCTCCTGCAGCTCGGCGATGCGCTGGCCGAGCGGCGCGGTGCCGGCGTCGTTCTTCAGGTACCAGCCGCTGGTCATGAAGATGAGCCGGCTAACTGCCTGATAGAGATCGAGCTGCACCTGGCCGTCGATCTGGTTGTCGAGCGCGTCGATCTCGCGATAGAGCGCCGGCAGCGCGAAGCCGTCGCGCACCACGGCAAAGGTGCGCACCACGTCGGCGGCGGTGCGTCCGGTGGCCTCCTGCAGCCGGTTGAGGAAGGACGGACCGCCGCGATTGACGAGGTCGTTGGCGACCACGCGAGCGATGATCTCGCGGCGCAGCCGGTGGCCGTCGATCTCGGCGGCGTATTTCTTCGCCATCCGGTCCGGGAAATAGCCAAGCAGATCGCGCTCGAAATGCGGATCGTCAGGCACGTCGCTGGCGACGATGTCGGAGAACAGCACGATCTTGGCATAGGCGAGCAGCACGCCGAGTTCGGCCCGGGTCAACGGCTCGCCACGCGCCTCGCGCTCGGCAAGGGCCGCCGGGGACGGCAGCGTCTCGACCGCACGGTTGAGCAGACCGCGCGCCTCCAGCGCCGTCATGAAGCGGCTCTGATGCGCGATGTCGGCCAGCCCACGCTTGCGGGCGATCGAGAGCGCCAGCGTCTGCTGGTAGTTGTTGGACAGCACCAGCTCGCCGACCTCGCCGGTCATCTCCGAGAGCAATTTGTTGCGCGCCGGCCGGGCTAGCTGGCCTTTGCGCATGGCCGATGCCAGCGCGATCTTGATGTTGACCTCGACGTCGGAGCAGTTGACGCCGGCGGAATTGTCGATGGCGTCGGAATTACAGCGGCCGCCGGCAAGCCCGAATTCGATGCGTGCCCGCTGCGTGACGCCGAGATTGGCGCCCTCGCCGATGACTTTGGCGCGCACGTCGAGCGCGGTGACGCGGATGGCGTCGTTGGCGCGGTCGCCGACATCGGCGTTGGTTTCGGTCGAAGCCCTGAGATAGGTGCCGATGCCGCCGAACCACAGCAGGTCAACAGGCGCCTTGAGGATGGCATTCATGATCTCGACTGGCGTCGCGGTGGTCTTGCCAAGCCCGATCGCGGCGGCGGGCGCCGGTGGCAGCGTGATCGACTTCTGATTGCGCGAGACGATGACGCCGCCTTCCGACAGTTTCGACTTGTCGTAGTCCTGCCAGGACGAGCGTGGCAGCGCGAACATGCGCTCCCGCTCGGCCATCGACGCCGCCATATCCGGATCGGGATCGATGAAGATATCGCGATGGTCGAAGGCGGCGATCAGCCGCGTCTGCGGCGACAACAGCATCCCATTGCCGAACACGTCGCCCGACATGTCGCCGACGCCGACGACGGTGAAGGGCGAGGTCTGGATGTCGCGGTTCATCTCGCGGAAGTGCCGCTTGACCGCTTCCCAGGCGCCTTTGGCGGTGATGCCCATCTTCTTGTGGTCGTAGCCGGCCGAGCCGCCGCTGGCGAAGGCATCGTCCAGCCAGAAGCCGTGCTTCTCGGAGATCGCGTTGGCGGTGTCGGAGAAGGTCGCCGTGCCCTTGTCGGCGGCGACGACGAAATAGGGATCGTCAGGATCGCGCCGGACTACGCCGGCCGGCGGGATGACGCCGTCTATGCCGATATTGTCAGTGATCGACAAAAGGCTGGAGACATAGTTTTTGTAGGCCGAGGTGCCGGCCTCGAAGATGGCGTCGCGGCTGCCGCCGACGGGCAGACGCTTCGGATAGAAACCGCCCTTGGCGCCGACCGGCACGATAACGGCGTTCTTGACCTGTTGCGCCTTGACCAGGCCCAGCACCTCGGTGCGGTAGTCCTGGGCGCGGTCCGACCAGCGCAGGCCACCACGTGCGACCGGGCCGAAGCGCAGATGCACGCCCTCGACCTCGGAACCATAGACGAAGATCTCGCGCCACGGCCGCGGCGCCGGCAAGCCGTCGACCGCCTGCGAATCGAGCTTGATCGCCAGCGACTGCCCTCGCTCCTTCGTTCCGGCAACGAAATGATTGGTGCGCAGCGAAGCTTCGATTAGATTGAGGTAGCGGCGGATGATGGTGTCGTCATCGATATTGGGTACCTCCTCCAGCGCATCCTTGATCTTGGCCTTGAGATGCTTGGCCGCCACCACGCCTTCCGTTTCGGCCGCCGGCCCGAGGCGGGCGACGAACAGCGCATGCAGGCCGCGCGCGATGTCGGGATAGCGGTTGAGCGCGGCTGCGATGAAATCCTGGCTCTGCGGAATGCCGGCCTGCTGCAGGTAGCGCCCATAGGCGCGCAGGATGGTGATCTCGCCCGACCACAGGCCGGCCGTCTGGGCAAGGCCATTGTAGCCGTCATTGTCGACGTCGCCGCGCCAGACCGACAGGAACGCATCCTCGAACAGCCCGCCGCCGCCGGAAAGGTCGATCGGCTTACCGTAGCTGTTCTCCAGCTCCATGTCGTGGATGAAGACCATGCTGGACGGGTCCTCGCCGACCTCGAATGTGCGCTCGCTGATGACGCGGAAGCCGATGTTCTCCAGAACCGGCACCCGCCGCGACAGCGCCACCGGGCTGCCGTGGTGATAGATCTTCAGCGCCGCCTGATTCGGCTTCTGGTCGGCGTGGCGGTTGTAGTCGATGGCTATCGGATTGGCCGCGCTGATTTTGGCGATGCGCCCGGCATCGGCCAGTGCCACCGCCGGAGAGAAGCTGTCGCGGTAGCTTTCGGAGAAGCGCGCTGCGATTGCCGTCAGCGCTCTCTCCGTGCCGGTTTCGGCCGCGGTCTCGCGCAGCGCATCGTCCCAGGTGCGCACGATGTCGCGGATCGCCGCCTCGATCGTTGCCTGCTCGACCTTCGGCGTCTTGCCGCCGGAGCGGCCGATGATGAAGTGGACGCGCGCCAGCCCGCCCTCGGGGAAGGCCGGATAGTAGGCCGACAGCCGGCCCGCGAAGACGGTCTTGAGGTAGGTGCCGATCTTCTCGCGCGCGACGCTGTCGTAGCGGTCGCGCGGCACGAAGACGAGGATCGAGACGAAACGGTCGAACTGGTCGACGCGCACCAGTGCCCTGACGCGCGGCCGCTCGATCAGGCCGAGGATCGCCTCGGCATGCTTCCTCAAGATCGGCACCGGGACCTGGAACAGCTCGTCGCGCGGGTAGCTTTCCAGCACGTTGATCAGCGCCTTGCCGGAATGGTCGTTCGGATTGAAGCCGGACTTGGCGATGACGGTCTCGGCCTTGGAACGCAGATAGGGGATCTTCATCACCGAGCGCGTGTAGGCGGTCGAGGTGAACAGGCCGACGATGCGCAATTCGCCGGAAAGCGTGCCCTTGGCGGTGTAGGTCTTGACGCCGATGTAGTCGAGATAGATGCGCCGGTGCACCGCAGACTTGGCGTTGGCCTTGGTGACGATCAGTGGCTCCGGCCCATGCAGGAAGGCGCGGATTTCGGGCGTCGTCGTCACCGCTTCGGTGCCACGCCTCAGCACCAGAACATCCGGGTCGGAGAGGATGCCGAGCCCTGGCTTGTCGGCGCGCTCCAGCGTGCCGCTCTTTTCGCCGCCGGTGTATTTGAACTCGCGCATGCCGAGGAAGGTGAAATTGTCGTCGCGCAGCCATTCGAGGAAGGCAATCGCCTCGGTGACATGCGCCTTGTCGAGCGGCACCGGCGCGTAGCGGAATTCCGAGATCGCCTGATCGAGGCGGGCAAGCATCGGTTTCCAGTCGGTGACGGCGGCGCGCACCTGGACCAGCAGCTTCTTCAAATGCCCGGCCAGCGCGTCGGCCAGTTCGGCGGAAAGGCGCCCGATGTGGACATGCACGACGCTCAGCCGGTCGTGGCTGCCGTCGCCCTTGGCGTATCCGCCATCGCCGAGGATCTCCTCCACGCCGCCCTTGCCGTGCCTGACGGCGACGACGGGATGGGTGACCAGCAACGGCTCGCCGGCGGTCTCGGTGATCTCACCGAGGATGGAATCGAACAGGAACGGCATGTTGTCGTTGACGACGGTGATCACCGTCACCGGCCGGCCCTGGCGCGCCACGCCGGACTCGGTGTCGATGGCGACGATCGAGTCGCCCTTCTTGTGCCTGGCGATGGCGCGGCCGGCGAGGTCGGCGGCGCGCTCGAGGTCGGCGACCTCATAGGCAGCGACGTCTTCCGCCGGCGCGCGAGCCAGAAGGTAGTCGGCAAGCCGGCCTGGTCTCTCGCCGCCCTTCGCCGCGCCTCCCTTTGCTGGAACCGTCTTTTTCGGCTGGCTTGCGGTTTTGAGGCTGGCCATGATGCGAAGTCCCTCCCGTCACATGCTTTTGCGATTATGGTAGCAGATGACCGCCATTTGGCGACAAAGGTTTGACGGCTTGCAAAGATTCTTCGGGATTTTGATCGCAAATCGGCAGCGAATGAGAAGGACGAGCCCAATGAGCGCCAGGAAGACCGCCAAAACCACCGGCAAGATCACCGCGCTCGACCTCGCCCAGGCTGAACTCAGCGAGGCGACGAAAGCCTATTTCGTCAAATGCGAGGAAAAGCTCGGCCTGGTGCCCAATGTGCTGAAAGCCTATGCCTTCGACGAGAAGAAGCTGCGCGCCTTCACCGACATGTACAACGATTTGATGCTGGGCGAGTCCGGCCTGTCGAAGCTGGAGCGCGAGATGATCGCCGTCGTCGTCTCCTCGATCAACCATTGCTACTATTGCCTGACCGCGCATGGCGCGGCGGTGCGCCAGCTTTCGGGCGATCCTTCCCTCGGCGAGATGATGGCGATGAATTTCCGCGCCGCCGACCTCTCACCCAAGCAGACCGCGATGCTCGAATTCGCCGTCAAGCTGACGGAGGAACCGGCGAAGATCATCGAGGCGGACCGCGCCGCCTTGCGCAAGGCCGGCTTTTCCGACCGCGACATCTGGGACATCGCCTCGACCGCCGCCTTCTTCAACATGTCGAACCGCGTGGCCGCGGCCGTCGACATGCGACCGAACGATGAATACCACGCCATGGCAAGATAGCCGGGCTGGTCACCTCAGTTATTGGCATCGCGCATTCGCATTGCTTCTTCGCTGTTTTGGTCCGATGATCAACGATTGCGGCATAGCCGCATGTCGCTAGCGGCACGGCCGCATGCCGGTTCGCTGCCGCCGATCAAGGGAGGAGAACATGGCGAAGTTTCTCTATGTCTATCACGGCTCCGGCAAGATGCCGACCGACGAAGCCGAGCGGAAGGCGGCGATGGATGCCTGGAACGGCTGGTACGGCAAGCTCGGCTCGGCCGTGGTCGACGGCGGCAATCCGGTCGGCATGTCGAAAACGGTGCTGCCCAGCGGCAAGGTCGAGAACAATGGCGGCAGCAATCCGACCGCCGGCTACACCGTCGTCGAAGCCAGGGATATCGACGATGCCGTCGCCAAAGCCAAGGATTGCCCGATCCTGATGAATCCCGCCTTCAGCGTCGAGATCGCGCCTATCATCGAGATGATGTAGCCGTTCAGGAACGGGCAGCGATGGCCGCGGCGGCCCCTGCCATGGTGGTGGCGCTGACGCGGTTGGCGATCTTCATCGCCCGCTTGCTCTTCAGAAGCTTGCGCGCCTGCGCGGCGGCGAGCACCCAGGCAAGATCGATGGCGACCAGGACCACCGCCATGGTCGCCGTCAGCTCCATCCAGCCGACGACGCTGACCGAGGCGAGATCGATGATAGTCGGCAGCAGCGCCAGGTAGAACATCATGATCTTGGGGTTGCCTAATGTCACCGCCATGCCGGCGAAGAACAGTTTTGCCGGCGAATCCTCGCGCGGCATCTCGCCTTCCTTTGCCTCGACGGGTGCGGTCCACATCTTCCACGCCAGATAGGCGAGATAGGCGACGCCCGCCCATTTCACGGCGACGAAGGCGAGAGAAAGGTCTGCGCCACCACGGCCAGCCCGAACACTGCCAGCGACAGCCAGATGCCCTCGCCGATCCACATGGCGAGCAGGAATGGGAACACGTCGCGAAAACCCTTCGCGATCACCCTTGCGACAAGGGCGGCGATCGACGGGCCGGGTGAACCGGCGGCCACGAAAAGCGCGGCAGCGAAGATCAGCAGCGAGGTGATATGCATGGCCAAAATCTCCGATCGAGGTTTGGCCGCCAATCTAGCCAGCAACGGCAGCATTGGCAAAGAACAAGCAATCGCTTCAGTCGGGCGGGGCGCCGATCTCGACAATTGCCGCCTTGCCGTTCCCGTCGGCCGCGGCTAGAAGAGCCGCCCCGACATTCATTTCGAGCTTCACTTTGCCTCAGTAACCGCCGGTCTCGTCAACTCTCCTGAAAACACAGGGCGCTGCAGTTGCGGAGTCCCGATCATTTCATGTGTTCCTCAGGCGGCGGTTCGAGACCGGTTTGGCATTGCTGAACCTGTCGCGCGCTGCGCGACGCCTGATTTCCTTAAAGCCGCAGCTCTCCAGCCACGCCGTGCCCGCCCGGGCAACTCGACATCGCCGACCTGGCGAACTTCCCGACGGGAAGGGCTTTCGGCATGTCCGGACTTTTGCGTATCCGCTGGGCGATCGCGCCCGAAATCGCGCCTCGACCTCTCATCAACTGCAATCGCTGCCGCGGCCTCAGGCCGTATCGATCGAGCGGCAAGTTCCGCGTCAACGCCAACGGCAAGCGCATCGACGCCTGGCTGATCTACCGCTGCGTCGACTGCGACAATTCCTGGAATTTCGCCATCTTCGAGCGCCGCAACCGCCGCGACATCGAGCCGGCGCTACTCGCGGCACTCGAAAGCAACGACCCGGCGCTGGCCCGGCGTCATGCCTTCGATGCCGCCGTACTGAGGAGCCACGTCAGACGCATCGAGGAGTTCCCAGACGTCGCCATTGAAAGGTATGTGCTGGAACGCCGGCCGGAACATACGACCGTGCTGGACCTGCGGCTCACTCTGGAAATGCCTGTGCCCTTGCGGCTCGACCGGTTGCTGGCTGGCGAACTCGGCGTCTCGCGCTCGCGGCTTCAGGCCTGGGAGGAGCGGCGGCAGCTTTGCGTCGAGCTTGATGGCGCCAGGGCGCTGCGCAGGCCGCCGCACGACGGCATGGCCATCCGTATCGATCTGAGCGACGAACCGGATCGCGACACCATCGTCGCCGCAGCCGGCGCGTGAAACGAAAAAGGGAGGGAGCAGTGCTCCCTCCCTCGATGATTGCTCAGGCGAAGACCTTACGCCGCGCCGACCGCCTTGGCCGACTTCTCGAAACGCTTACGTTCGTTCGGGTCGAGATAGAGCTTGCGCAGCCGGATCGTCTTCGGCGTTACCTCGACCAGCTCGTCGTCCTGGATCCAGGCCAGCGCGCGCTCCAGCGTCATGCGGATCGGCGGGGTCAGCTTCACCGCCTCGTCCTTGCCGGCGGCGCGGATGTTGGTGAGCTTCTTGCCTTTCAAGACATTGACCTCGAGGTCGTTGTCGCGGCTGTGGATGCCGATGATCATGCCCTGATAGACCCTGACGCCGGGATCGATGACCATCGGGCCGCGGTCTTCCAGGTTCCACATCGCATAGGCGACCGACTCGCCCTGCTCGTTGGAGATCAGCACGCCATTGGTGCGGCCGGGCAGTTCGCCCTTGTAGGGCTCATAGGCATGGAACAGCCGGTTCATCACGGCGGTGCCGCGCGTGTCGGTCAAGAGCTCCGACTGGTAGCCGATCAGGCCGCGTGTCGGGGCATGGAAGACCAGGCGCTGGCGGTTGCCGCCGGACGGGCGCAGCTCGACCATCTCGGCCTTGCGCTCCGACATCTTCTGCACGACGACGCCGGCATGCTCCTCGTCGACGTCGATGACGACCTCCTCGACCGGCTCCAGCAGCTCGCCGTTCTCGCCCTTCTGCATGACGACGCGCGGCCGCGACACGGCGATCTCGAAGCCTTCGCGGCGCATCGTCTCGATCAGCACTGCAAGCTGCAATTCGCCACGGCCGGAGACGAAGAAGGAATCCTTTTCCGGCGATTCCTCGATCTTCAGCGCGACATTTCCCTCGGCCTCGCGCAGCAGGCGGTCGCGGATGACGCGGCTGGTCACCTTGTCGCCCTCGGTGCCGGCGAGCGGGCTGTCATTGACGAGGAAGGACATGGTCACCGTCGGCGGATCGATCGGCTGCGCATGCAGCGGCTCGGTCACCGTCGGGTCGCAGAACGTGTCGGCGACGGTGCCCTTCGACAGGCCGGCGATGGCGACGATGTCGCCCGCCTGGGCTTCTTCGATCGGCTGGCGCTCGAGGCCGCGGAAGGCGAGAATCTTGGAGACACGGCCGGTCTCGATCTGGGTGCCGTCATGGTGCAGCACCTTGACCGCCTGATTGGCCTTCAGCGAGCCCGACTCGATGCGGCCGGTGATGATGCGGCCGAGGAAGGGATTGGCTTCCAGGATGGTGCCGATCATGCGGAACGGGCCGGGATGCACCGTCGGCGCCGGCACGTGCTTGACGACGAGATCGAACAGCGGCGCCAGGCCCTGATCCTTCGGGCCTTCGGGGTTTTCCGAGACCCAGCCGTCGCGGCCCGAACCGTACAGGATCGGGAAGTCGAGCTGCTCGTCGGTGGCGTCGAGCGCGGCGAAGAGATCGAACACCTCGTTGACCACCTCGACGTGGCGGGCGTCCGGGCGATCGATCTTGTTGATGACGACGATCGGCTTCAGGCCGACCTTGAGCGCCTTGCCGACGACGAACTTGGTCTGCGGCATCGGCCCTTCGGCGGCATCGACCAGCACGATCGCCGAATCCACCATAGACAGGATGCGCTCGACCTCGCCGCCGAAATCGGCGTGGCCGGGCGTGTCGACGATGTTGATGCGGGTGCCATGCCAGTCGACCGAAGTCGCCTTGGCCAGGATGGTGATGCCGCGTTCCTTTTCGAGGTCGTTGGAATCCATGGCGCGCTCGGCGACGCGCTGGTTGTCGCGGAAGGCGCCGGACTGTTTCAAGAGCTGGTCGACGAGGGTGGTTTTTCCATGGTCGACGTGCGCGATGATCGCGATATTGCGGAGGTTCATGTGTCTGGTCTCGGGAGCGTTGCGGGCAGCAGGCCCAGAGGCGCCGCCTTTTTCGGTTGCGCGGCTCATACAGGGTTTTTCGCATTTGCGAAAGGGGAGGCTCGTACCCAAATATGTGGTTACCAATTGTTAAGCGTCTTTGCGTCAAATGTATCAATTCACCAGGGCGGAACCTTTCGGGGTCCAGGCAGTTCGATTCCCATGACCGATCAACTCACCAGATTGCGTCCAACCGTGGCATGGGCAACGCTTGCCGTTCTGCTGGCGGTTGGCGGGGCGCAGTCCGCCGCGACGCTCAAGGGAAATCCGGCTTTGCCCGCCGATACGCAGACGGCCGAGCAGATGTTCGCCGACGCCCCCGATGGCGTCGACCCGGTGGTGACCGGCCCCGTCAGCGCCGCTTTCAAGCAGCGACAGAAGGATGCCGGCTGCGACAGCGCCGTTTGGCCGAAGATTCCCGCTGTCTGCTATCCGGACTGACGGCCAGCGGTCGCGGTCGTCCTCCTGGAGGCTGTTTCGAAATTCGCTCCGGCGAGTCATATGGTGGTGGTTTCGAGAACCGGAGCGGAGCGGACAATTTGGGTCCGTGAGCACCGGAAGCGCAGAAAACGCCAGCAGATGGCCGCCGGAGTAGAATTTCCAACAGTCTCCTAAGCCGAGCGCACCGGATCGAGCGTCACCTTGTAGAGCTCATTGTCGTCGCGATCCATCAGCCGCACCGTCAGCTGCTCGGTGGCGCCTGAGATGTCGACCAGGCCGAAGAACTGCAGGCCGGCCGACGGCGGCAGGTTCTGGCCCTGCTCGGCGGTCGGCGCCTTGATGAACTTCAGCTCCGGTCCGAAGGTCATGTCGAAATCGTTGGGCCCGAACGTGCCGGCATGGATCGGGCCTGAGACGAATTCCCAGAACGGATTGAAGTCCTGGAACTGCGCCTTGTCGGGGTTGTAGTAGTGCGCGGCCGTGTAGTGGACGTCGGCCGTCAGCCACACCGTGTTGCTGATGCCGGCATTCTTGATGTAGCGCAGCAGGTCGGCGATCTCGAGTTCGCGCCCTTTGGGCAGGCCGTTGTCGCCGTTGCTGACGGCCTCTGCGCCCACTTTCTTGGTGCCGTCGTTCCAGACGACGAGGCCAAGCGGCATGTCGGCGGCGATGATCTTCCAGGTCGCCCTTGAATTGGTCAGCTCGCGTTTCAGCCACTTGGTCTGCTGCTCGCCCAGCATGCGCGATTCCGGCGTCATCGTGTCCTGCATGTCCGGGCCGTTCGGGCCGCGATAGGAGCGCATGTCCAGGAAGAACACGTCGAGCAGCGGCCCGTAGGCGATCTTGCGGTAGACGCGGCCGGGCTCGGCCGGCTCATAGCGGATCGTCGTCATCTCGTGGAAGGCGCGCGCCGCGCGCGCCGCCAGCACATGGATGGATTTTTCCGAATAGCGGTCGTCACTGCTGAGGTCCTTCGAATCCGACCAATTGTTGACGACCTCGTGGTCGTCCCACTGGTAGAAGGTCGGGCAGATGGCGGAGAGGCCCAGCACGTTCTTGTCCATCATGTTGTATTTCCACTGCGCCCGGTATTCGTCGAGCGTCTGCGCCACCTTGCGCTTCTCGTCGATCAGCACGGCGTTCTTCCATTTGCCGCCGCCGGGCAGGTCGACCTCATCCTTCATCACGCCGTCGGCATAGATCGTGTCGCCGGAGTGCAGGAAGAAATCGGGCGTGTGCTTACCGATGGTGGCGTAGGTCTTCATGCCGGTCTCGTCGATGCCCCAGCCCTGGCCGGCGGTGTCGCCCGACCAGGCGAAGCGAATGTCGCGCTTGGAGGCCGGCGCAGTGCGGAACCGGCCGACGATCGGCTCGGAGACGGCGTTGACGTCGGCGAGATCGGCGGCCGTCATGCGGTAGAAGATGTCCTGGTCGGCGGCGAGATCGGTGAGCAGCCGCTTCACCGTGTAGTCGCTGGCCGGCGACGTATCGAGCGGCGCGAGCCTGGTCGCGTTGGCGAAGCTCTCCGTCGACGAGACTTCGAACATCACCCGCGCCGGGCGGTCCGTGCGCGTCCACACCATGCCGCTTCCAGCATCGACGTCGCCCGACTGGACGCCATGGGTGAAGGCCGGACGCTGGCTGGCGCGCGAATAATAGGGCAGCGCGAGGCCCGAGGCGCCGACCAGGCCGAACGCGCTCGCCGAGGTGACGAAGGCGCGGCGGGTCATCGAGATCTTGTTCATGGCTGTCTCCGGGATGGCATTGAACGGGACCGCCAAGCTCCCGCCTCAATGTTTCAGGCGCATCTCGGAACCATGAAGTTTTTCTGACAACCAACAGGTGTCTTTACCTTCTCCCCCCGGGGGAGAAGGTGGATCGGCGCGATAGCGCCGAGACGGATGAGGGG
>NZ_RZOJ01000001.1:0-93527 GCF_003998845.1 Mesorhizobium sp. M4A.F.Ca.ET.022.05.2.1
GCTCATGCACCCGTTTTCGCCCGGCTCGATGCCGTGCATGAACAGCAGCGCACCGGTCTCGATGCCGGCGCGGGCAAGGGCGGCCCAGGCCTCGGGACCCTGGACGGCGAGGAAGACGCGGTCGAGCGCATCCACCTTTGCCTCGAAATCCCCGTCCAGCGCCCGCAGGTGCTTCTCGTCGACGGCTGCGTTGCCGGCGTTGGCGACGACCATGAAGCGGTCGTCGCCAAGCCTGGTGATGATGAGGTCGTCGATGATGCCGGCGGCCTCGTTGAGGAAGAAGGTGTATTTCGACTGGGAAATATCGAGCGCGCCGGCATCGAGCGGGCAGGCGCGGTCGAGCAGCGCAATCGCGCCCGGGCCGCTGACCAGGAATAGCTTCATGTGCGAAATGTCGAACAGCCCGGCATGCTCGCGCGTGTGAAGGTGCTCCTTCATCACGCCGGCCGGATAGGTGAGCGGCATCGACCAGCCGGCGAACGCGCCAAAGCGCGCGCCAGCAGCCCTATGCAGATCTTCGAGGGGTAGGTGTTTGGTTTCGTCGCCCGTCATGTCATCTCCAGAGTCGCACGCAATCGGCCGCTGATGGCGACCAGTCCGTGCCCCTCTGTCTGAAGCCTGAGAGACTCGCGCCCCGTAACTCTGTCGGCAGCGCTTACACCTTCGGCGCGGGGCGTGAGCCCCGACTTTCCAGAGTGTCTTTCCCGTCTACGGTTCTTTTGCCTGAGAGATTTCGGGCGATTTCCCCTTCGGCGGCAGCGCTCGCTGCTCTCTCCCGCAAACAGGTAGGACTCAAGTGTGAGCCCTCGACTCGTCATCCATAGCTTGTGAACGACACCTTGTCACCTGCCAGCGACATCTTGCTGACAAGTCTTCGCTAACCACGCGGTTTGCCGGTTTTTCAAGACACTACCGATATGTTGCTCCGAAACGACCTTTTTGGGCCCGGCTACAGCCGGCGGCGGACGGGGACGACAATGGGCGAACTGATCATGAGCGCTCCGGTGGCGGGGCTGACCTCCAAGAACCGCATCACGGCCGAGGACGTGGTGATGCCGCGCCGCGAAGTGTTCGGCGACGGCATGGTGAGCCGTGGCGAGGCCGAGGCGCTGTTCGCGCTCGACCAGACGACGCGCGACAAATGCCAGGAATGGCCGGCGTTCTTCGTCGAGGCGGTCACCGATTACATCGTCCACCAGGAAAAGCCGACGGGTTACATCTCCGAGGACAATGCCGACTGGCTGATCCGGACAATCTCGCGCGACGGCATGGTCGACAGCCTGACAGAGCTCGAGCTCCTGGTGCATGTGCTGGAGAAGGCCAAATCGTCGCCCAGCCGGCTTTCCGCCTATGCGCTGGAGCAGGTCACGCATGCGGTGGTCGACGGCAAGGGACCTTTGATGCTGGGCGGCCAACTGGTTCCGGGACTGGTGGCCAAGGCCGAGGTCGATCTGTTGCGCCGCATTCTCTACGCCTATGGCGGCGACGGCAACATCGCGATCACCCGCGCCGAGGCGGACGTGCTGTTCAGGATCAATGAGAGCACCGCGGCGGCCAGCAACGACCCGTCCTGGAACGAGTTGTTCGTCAAGGCGATCGCCAATTTCGTCATGTGTTCGGCCGGCTACGAGGCGCCGACGCGCGAGGTGGCGCTGCGCCAGGAGAATTTCCTCGATGATGCCGAGCCCGGAATTGGTGGCTTTTTCGGCCGCATGGTATCGGGCGGCCTCGCCGGCATCATGGAAGCCTACCGCTCGCCTGACGACATCGAGGCCGATTGGGAAGCCAGGAACCGGGCAGCCGAAGCAATGGCCCGCCGCGCCGAGACGGTCGATGCCGGCGAGGCGAGGTGGCTGGCTGAGCGAATCGGCCCGAACCGGCCGCTCAGCGAGAACGAGCGCGCGCTGCTGACGCTGATCAAGCATGCGTCGCCGGAAATCCACCCGGCGCTCAAGCCGCTGCTCGACAAGGTTGCTTAGGGCCCATTGATATTCAGGTGATGCCGGCCTGCAAATGGCGGTTTCCCGCGCTTCCGGCCTTCGCCGACCGAAGCGATCGTGAGACGCCGCACAGCCAAGGCTACGGCCGGCGTAGGCGTGCTCGCGTACTTTGAGTACGTTCCGCTCCAGCTTCTCGGAGACCACTATTCTCGGCTCGACCCTGTACGGTCTTCAAATGCCGCCATACCAGTCGTAGCCGTTGTCCTCCCAATAGCCGCCGCGGCCGCCGCCGATCGCGGCGAAACTGTCGATCAGCTCTATTTTGTAGATGTATTTCGGCATCTTGTAGCCGAGCTGGCGCTCGACGCGCACGCGCAGCGGCGCGCCGTTCTCGACCGGCAGCGGCTTGCCGTTGAGGCCGTAGGCGAGGATCGTCTGCGGGTGGCGGGCGTCGATCAGGTCGATGGTGCCGTAATATTTGATGTCGCCGGAGAGAGACCGGTCGATCGTGTCGAGGCAGTGGAACATGACATAGCTGGCCTGGGGTTTCACGACCGCCTGGTCGAGAACCAGAGACAGCGGCGTGCCCGTCCATTTGGCGATGCAGCTCCAGCCCTCGACACAGTCGTGGCGGGTGATCTGGGTGCGGCTCGGCATGTTCTGAAGCTGCTCGCGGGTCAGCGCCAGCGGCTTCTCAACGAGGCCGGAGACTTCAAGGCGCCAGTCGGCGAAGTTGTTGGCAAGCAGCCCCTTGTAGGTGTCGTCGTCCGGCGCGGTGACGCCGTTCGGCCGCTGCGGCTGGCGGATGTCGGCCTCAGTGAATTCCTGGGCGAGCGCGTCACGGCCGGCCAGCAGGCGCTGGGCCCGGTATGTCAGGCCATTGGCGTTTTCGAGGAAGCTGCGCAGGCCACCGCCGACACCGAGACCGCTGTCGAAAGCATCGCAGCCGGACAGCGCGATGCCCGACAGGCCGAGACTGGCGGAAGTCAGGAATTTCCTGCGGTTGATCTGAAACTTCGCCATCTCAGGCGCTCCTCTCGGGCGAGTTGTCATCATGCGCCGGCGGGTCGGTGCGGTACCAGCCGGTGATGATCGAACGCAATTCGTTGACCGGGCCGGCGGCAAGGATCATCAGCATGTGGATGATGAAGAAGCCGACGAGCAGCACCATGACGGTGAAATGGATGGTGCGCGCCGTCTGCCTTCCACCGAGCAGGTCGTTGAGGAACGGCAGCACCGCGTTCATGCTGGGCGACATGGCAAGGCCGGTGATGATCATCAGCGGCAAGAGCACGAACAGCACGCCGCCATAGGCCATCTTCTGCAGCGTGTTGTATTCGCGTGTGTGATGGAACTTCAGCTTCGCGTGGTCGACGATATCCCGCGGCAGGCGCCGGAGATCGTCGAGGCGCGGAGCGAGATCGCGGCGGACATGGCCATTGATCAGGCCGGCGACCAGCCAGACGAGCAGGGTGGCGGAGAGCACCCAGGCGAAGAAGAAATGCACGACGCGGGCCGTGCCGAGATCATAGTAGGAGGGGATCGTGGCCCAGGAGGGGAAGGCGCGGGATGTCTCCTGACCGGGCGGTCCCGACCAGCCGAGCACGCCCGTCGTGTCGAAACGCCTGCCGAAGACCTCGGTGTAGCCGCGCGGACCCTGATCGGTGTTCTCGGCGCCGATGGCGAAGACGGTGTTGTTGTAGCCGAAGCCCGATTCCTTGCCGATGTAGAGCTGGGGGCGGGCATTGAAGATCTGCAGGCCGGAAAGCAGCATGAAGAACAACGCGATCGCCCAGAGCCAGTGGGTCAGCCGCGTCCAGCGCGACTGGCGGTAAATCAGCGTCATGTCGTTCGATGCGGCTGGCGCATCGGCGGCGGGGTCGCTCCTGGCAACGGTTTCCATCGGCTTTCGTTCTCCCGCAGTTCAGATCTTCGTTCTCCTTCCAATACGTCGCCGGCCCAAGCGATGTTTCATCCGATCACGGATTTATTACGGTGCGCCGAGGCTGACCGCCAGGTTGACCGCCGCCGCGACGATCACCGTGTTGAAGAAGAACGACAGGATAGAATGGATCAGTACCACCTGGCGCATGTGCGAAGTCGTGACGGCAGTGTCGGCGGTCTGCGCGGTCATGCCGATGACGGTGGCAAAATAGAGGAAATCCCAGCCCTCGGGCCGCTTGTCGCCGGGGAAGTCGAGACCGCCGACAGGCATCTTCCGCTTGCTGCTGGTGTCGATCTCGTCGCCGTTCATCCAGTAGACATGCGCGTAGTGGAGCGCCGCCATGGCGTGGATGGTGAACCAGCCGAGCGGTATCGACAGTATGGCGAAGCTGAGCTCGAATGGATGCGCGGCCTCCTTCTGGTTGATCAGATGGAACAGTGAAACGGTGGCGACACCGACGATGAAGAGCGTAACTGCAAAGATACCCAGTACAGGGAGGTCGGTAGCGCGCGCGTTCTTGCTGAGATAGTTGCCGGTAAGCCTCGGCATCAAGGCGAGGACCAGAACGATATAGGCGGCAAAGAAGACATTGGCGCCGATCGAGTAGGCAAGCGGCACGCGCAGGAGCAACGCTAGCAGCAAAGCGACGATGCCAATGGCCGCTGACAACGCGAACTGCATGTGCGGATGCATTGGCGTTTTGACGGATGTGTCGGCACCCATGGCCCGGCCTCTAAAGGCGTTCGGATCAGTCCGGTGTGACGGATTTCAACGCCCACCGCAAGATGCGGTCGAGCTCGCCAAGAAAGCGCGAGCGATCCTGCGGCGCGAAGGCGGCATTGTAGCCCTTGCTTTCGCCAGTCTCGCGCAGATGCTGCTTCAGGTCGCGCATCGCCACCGCCATGCCGATGGTCTCGGGCGTGAAGGGACGACCGGTCGGGCCCAGCACATGCGCGCCGAGCGCCACGGTGCGCGCGGCAAGCGGGATATCGGCCGTCACCACGATGTCGTTGGACACGGCATTCTCCACGATCCAGTCATCCGCCGCGTCGGCGCCCTTGGACACCACGACGTTGCGGATCATCGGATCGCGCGAGGGGCGCAGGCCGCCATTGGAGACATAGGTGACCACAATGCCGTGGCGCGCCGCGACCTTCTCGACCTCGGCCTTGACCGGGCAGGCGTCGGCGTCGACATAGATGACGGGTGCGGGCATCGTCCCTCCAAAACGAACATGGGGCCGGCTTTGACCGGCCCCATGGCAGAAATTCTCGAACTTGTCAGGCCGGCAGGGCGCCGGACTTCTTCGCGGTCCAGGTAGCGATGTAGTCCATCAGGCCGGGGTTGAGGCAGTCATAGGGCTCAAGCCCGATCGACTTCAACTGTGCCCGGATGCCATCCATACGGCTTGGATCGACACCGGATTCGATGATCGAGGACACGAAGGCGGTGAAGCCCGGCGGCGACCAGCCGTCTTCCTCGAAACGCTCGGGATGAATGAAGCTCAGGCCCTTGAACGGATGGTCGCGCTCGACCGGTCCATGCATGTGGACGCCGCAGCCGGTGCAGGCATGGCGCTGGATCAGCGCGCTTGGGTCGACCACCTTCAGCTTGTCGCCATTCTCCACGACGGTGACGTCGCCGGTGCCTGCCACGGCCACGACGGAGAATAAAGCGCCCTCAGGCTTCCAGCATTTGGTGCAGCCGCAAGCATGGTTGTGGGCGATCTGGCCCTTGACCTTCACCTTCACCGGCTTGCTGGTGCAGGCGCAGACCAGCGTGCCGCCGGCAAAGCTCGCGCTCTCCTTAGGCAGGCCATTGTCGATTTTCGGATGCAGTTTTTCCGCCATTCCATTCCTCCCATGTTTCACCACAGAGGTCGCCGGCCGGCTGGCCGGCGGCGTGCGGCTTCCTCAGTAAACCACGACACTCCGGATCGACTTGCCCTCGTGCATCAGGTCAAAACCCTTGTTGATGTCCTGAAGCTTCAGCGTATGGGTGATCATCGGGTCGATCTGGATCTTGCCCTCCATGTACCAGTCGACGATCTTCGGCACGTCGGTGCGGCCGCGCGCGCCGCCGAAGGCGGTGCCCATCCAGGTGCGGCCGGTGACCAGCTGGAACGGCCGCGTCGAAATCTCCTGGCCGGCGCCAGCAACGCCGATGATCACCGACTTGCCCCAGCCGCGATGCGAGGCTTCCAGCGCCTGGCGCATCACCTTGGTGTTGCCGGTGCAGTCGAAAGTGTAGTCGGCGCCGCCGATCTGGTCGGCGCCGCGCTTGGTCATGTTGACCAGGTGAGGGACGATATCGCCGTCGATCTCCTTCGGATTGACGAAATGCGTCATGCCGAATTTTTCGCCCCAGGCCTTCTTGTCGTTGTTCAAGTCAACGCCGATGATCATGTCGGCGCCGGCGAGCTTCAGGCCCTGGATGACATTGAGGCCGATGCCGCCGAGGCCGAAGACGACGGCGGTCGCGCCTTGCTCGACCTTGGCCGTGTTGATGACCGCACCGATGCCGGTGGTGACGCCGCAGCCGATGTAGCAGATCTTGTCGAAGGGAGCGTCGGGATTGACCTTGGCCAGCGCGATCTCGGGCAGCACGGTGAAGTTGGAGAAGGTCGAACAGCCCATATAGTGAAAGATCTTGTCCTTGCCGATCGAGAACCGCGACGAGCCGTCGGGCATCAGACCCTGGCCCTGTGTGGCGCGGATCGCTGTGCACAGATTGGTCTTGCGCGACAGGCAGGACGGGCACTGCCGGCATTCCGGCGTGTAGAGCGGGATGACGCGGTCGCCCTTCTTGAGCGAGGTGACGCCCTTGCCGACATCGACGACGATGCCGGCGCCCTCATGGCCGAGAATGGCAGGAAACAGGCCTTCGGGATCCGCGCCCGACAGCGTGAATTCGTCGGTGTGGCAAATGCCGGTCGCCTTGATCTCGACCAGCACCTCGCCCTCGCGCGGTCCCTCGAGTTGCACGGTCATGATTTCGAGAGGCTTGCCGGCCTCCGTAGCCACTGCTGCGCGAACGTCCATCACGTTTTTCCTTGCAATTTGATTGGGCGGATTTGCCGCCTCGCAACAATCTATCGATCTCAGCCTGCTGTTACGATGCCAATCGTGATCGCGTTGGCCGGGTCAAAAGGTGCGGATCGGCGGTTTGCGCGATTAGATCCTCCGAAAGGTCGGGCTGCTCGGCCAGGACTTCGCGAATAGTTTTGCCGGAGGCCAAGACCTCCTTCGCAAGCTCCGCTGCCCGCTCGTAGCCGATCGCTGGCGTCAGTGCTGTTGCAACGGCGGTACTGGCTTCGAGATGTTTGCGGCAAGTCTCTGCATTGGCAGTAATGCCCACGACGCATTTCGTGCGCAGAACGTCGACGGCATTGGTCAGAAGCTCCAGCGAGTGCAGTATGTTGTAGGCGATGACCGGCTCCATCACGTTCAACTGCAGCTGCCCCGCTTCGGAAGCGAGAGTAATTGTGAGATCGTAACCGATGATCTGGAAGGCGACCTGGTTGACCACCTCCGGCACCACAGGATTGACCTTTCCGGGCATGATCGAGGAGCCGGGCTGAAGCGCTGGCAAATTGATTTCGTTCAGGCCGCCACGAGGGCCGCTGGACAGCAGCCGCAGATCGTTGCAGATCTTGGAGAGTTTCGTGGCCGTCCGCTTCAGCATTCCAGAGAAGAGCACGAAGGCGCCGGTATCCCAGCAGGCTTCAATCAGATTTCCGGCCGAGACGACGGGCACGCCGGATATCGCGTACAACTCCGCGACAGCTGCCGCCTGATAGTCGGGGTTCGCATTGATGCCCGTGCCAATCGCCGTGCCACCGAGGTTGATTTCATGGAAGAAGGCGGCAATCTCACCGAGACGGGCCACATCTTCGCGTAGTGTCGTCGCGAAAGCCTGAAACTCCTGGCCCAGCGTCATGGGAACAGCGTCCTGCAACTGCGTCCGGCCAAGCTTGATCACGTCCGAAAAGCTCTCGGCTTTGGCCTCGAACTCGCCCGCGAGCTTCTCCAAAGCTTGCTGCAACGGCCCGCGTGAAAGAAGGATCGCAAGGCGGATCGCCGTTGGATAAACATCGTTTGTCGACTGAGCGAAGTTCACGTCGTTGTTAGGATGCAACTGATCGTATTTTCCCCGTGGCAGCCCCATGATTTCCAAGCCGCGGTTGGCGATGACCTCGTTGATGTTCATGTTGGTCGAGGTCCCGGCACCGCCCTGAAACACATCGAGCGGGAATTCGCCAAGGTGCCTGCCCGCCGCGATTTCTTCGCAAACTTGGCAGATGACATCGGCCTTTCGTTTATCGAGATCGCCGAGCGCGGCGTTGGCGCGTGCCGCTGCCGTTTTCACGTAGGCAAGCGCCTTGATGAAGTTCGGAAAATGGCTGATCCGGATACCCGAGATCGGAAAGTTGGCGATGCCCCGCGCCGTCTGAGGACCGTAGTAAGCATCGACCGGGATGCTTACAGGGCCAAGCGGGTCTTTCTCAATGCGTTCGATTTGTGGAGCGTCCGTCACGGTATACCCTCGCATGATTTGCGGAAACCGGCACTGTTGCAAGCGCTGGGGTTCGGTGGATGATCTGTTTAAGAAATTCGCGGTCGCGGTCGCTCTTCGGGACGGAAAGAAAGGTATCCGGCGGGTCCTGTTCGACAATCGTTCCCATGTCCATGAAGACGCGATCGGCGACCTCTCTGGCAAAGCCCATCTCATGGGTGACGTAGATCATCGTCATGCCTTCGGCGGCGAGACCAACCATCGTGTGGACCTTCACCATTTCCGGATCAAGGGCTGAAGTCAGTTCATCGAAAAGCATGATCTGCGGCTTCATGCAAAGCGCGCACGATTGCCAAAACTGCTGGCCGCCCGAAAGCTGGCTGGGATACTTGTTCCCGCCTGATCGGGGATGCGAAACCTTCGAGAGAAAGCGCATTGCCGCTTCCCTGGCATCCTTCATGCCGACACCACGCGCCCGGACTGGACCGAGAATGCATCAGGCGGCCTTTGAGGAGCGGCCGGCTGTGTTGCCGCGTTCCTTGATGACGTCCAGGACGCGATCGATGTCGGAAGCGGTGTTGAACATGGCAAGTGAGATGCGGATGCCATCGCGCTCGGGCGAGACGCGCACATCCTTAGAGGCGAAGTAGTCAATCCATTCATCGGCTGGCAGCGCGGCGACGTAGATATGCGGTGCACGGTTGGAGCGGTCTCGGGGGCCAACAAGCGTGATGTTGAGCGCATCAAGCCCCGCTATCAGCCTGTCGCCCAAATCGAAACAATGAGCCTGAATCTTCTCGATACCGATGTCGTTGATCAGATCGAGAGCCGCGCCGAGCCCCTGAATTGCCGGCAGGTTGAAGTTGCCGATTTCGAAGCGGCCTGCAGTGCGAGCCAATCCCATGTCGCTAGGGCGGGCGATGAAGTCCGCTGGCGGATTTTCGAGGCTGATTGCCGCAAGATACGCAGGCTCCAATTCCGTGCGGATCCGATCCCAATAGAGCAGGCCCAACCCTTGGGGAACTAGGAGTCCCTTGTGTGTACCGGAGCCGATGAAGGTGGCGCCGACTTTCTTTGCATCGATCGGCACGACGCCAACCGCCTGCATAACATCGATGACGAAGTAGAGGTTCTTTTCCTTGCAGAGCGCACCTACGCTTTCGATATCGAAGCGATGGCCTGCATGGAAAGCCACATACGATATCGAGATTGCTTTGGTATTAGCGTCGAGGTGTGGGCGGAAGCTGTCGGCGTTGACGATTTCCGTCATGGGAATGAAGCGGACCTCGACGCCCTTCTTCGTCAGGTTCAGGAATGCGTAGGTGTTGTTGGGATGGTCGCCATGGATCATCAGAACATTGTCCCCCGCCTTCAGCGGAAGAGCGTTCGCGGCAATGTTCATCGCTTCGGACGTGTTTTTCGTGAATGCAATTTCTTCGGTGGCCGCGTTCAGCAAAGCCGCGACCTTGGCCCGAGTTTCTTCCATGCGGTCAATCCACACGGATTTCGGACCAGCTGTCTCATAACTTTCCTTTATAAAAGCTTCAAAGGCTTGCTTGACCGGCGTTGACATCGGCGTCTGGAAGCCGGAGTCGAGGTAGGTCATTTTCTCGACGACAGGAAATAGCTTCCTCACCGCTTCAACGTCATAATACTGCGTCATTTATCTCTCCGATTCGGCTAGCCTCGGCTGCTCCGCTGCGGGGTGAGCCACGTTTTTCTCGTCCCGACATTTAGGCGAAGCTATTGGCACGCACCCTCTGCGCCGCAATTTTCCACCTGCGAGCAGCAGTGGCTAAAGCATAGGTAAAAACAGCTAGCGGTCCACAAAAATAACTTTTATCGAACTTTCTTATTCCAAAAAATGATAATTTTGCGCTCTCCCTGGAGGGCGGACTCTGGCTCCGCATCTAGCTCGCAGGTTAAACGCCCAGATCGATAGCCGGTGCTTTCAAGGTCGTGTGAGGCATTCACAAATCCGAGGATCGCGGCTACAACCGATCGCGGGGTCGAATAGTGTGAGTCGGCCTGCCTCATGTTGATCTTACAACGGCCTATTTTTGTGTCGATTTTTCTGCTGGCCTGCACTCGAGAGAGAAATGCATGTAAAGGTCGACACTGCGAAATGTTGAGCAAAATTAAGTATCAGGTAACCCAATCCAATGCGAACGTAGCGAAGAAAAGCAGGCTCGATTTCAATGCGAATAATCAGCTCCTGGCCCCTAACGCCTCGCTCCTAGAAAACTCCAGTCAAGAAGCCGAAGCCCGCTAGAGCTGCTATCCCCTCAGCACACTGCATCACGACTCGACTGTAGCGTTCGCTTGCTTTTTCGATTTGAAAACTGACCGCGATGCCGGTTGCGTGCAGTAGCGCAGTTGCAATCATGAATCCCGCGGCATACGCAAAACCGCTCGCATTCTCGGGCATCTCCGCTCCATGTGCGTAACCGTGGAAGATCGCGAAACAGCCGACGACGCCCGTAGCAATTCCGACCGGTGCTTTCACCTTGAGCGCAACGATGCCGCCAAGCACGATTACCGACAAGGCGATACCGAGCTCCGCGTGCGGGAGATAGGCACTTGAGGCGCCGAGCGCTCCGCCGAGAGCCATCATCAAAACAAACATTGTCGGTATGAGCCACAGAGCTCTGCCGCCCAGTTGATAGGCAAATAAACCGACCATTACCATCGCCAGGATATGGTCTACCCCACATATCGGATGGCTAATGCCATGGAGGAACCCACTGGTATCTCCCACCCCAGTATGCGCGGAGGCAATGGCTGGCATGCTTGCGACGAAGGCGAGCACAACTCCAAACTTCGTTCCATTTGAAATCATAATAGTCCCTTCCTAAGATATCAGATGCTGGGCGAGGCTGTAGCAGGTGAACCAATCCCCTGCCCGACCAAATACTTGTCATGCTGAGGGCGATTACGTCGATGCAGCCCGTGCACACTTTAAGTGCCTTTTTTAGTCATGGTGTGTTCCAACAGAATGCGTGTGGTCAAATCCCATCGTATGCATTCGGTTGTGAAGGCGCCGATATGCAGACTCAAGCACAAGGCGCATTTCTTTATGTCGTTTCGCTTCGGCGCGCGTTCCCATCGTGTCGACGTAAGCCATTGCGCCCTCGATCTGCTCCAGGATCGTGAGTGCGTCAGCAGCGGCAAAGAATTCGGAGCCTTCGACATGGATCATTACTGCAGAAGAATGAGCCGCAATTATTTCAGGCTTGTCGTCGTACTTGGCGCGAACCAGCAATGCTAACCAGGAACTTTTCGTGACCCGCACCGACCAAGTTCCGGCATCCTGGTTTGCTTTCAGCGCGCGCGTTTCCCTGATTTCACCATTGACAACAAGCTGTATCGTGGTCATCGGGACTATTACGCTCGCCACTTGCCAGCTGATGTCGATCGTCCCTCCTGACGAAGGCATGCTTATCCGGCTTCCCATGGGCTTTCCCTCAACAGTGAAATCCATGAGGGGACCATAAGTCACGAATGTATGGCCTTTGCGAACAGCATCCATCCATGTCTCGTAAGAAAACTCCTGGTGATCTGGAATTTTCGCGTAGGTCCGAATTGCTCCCACTGCTCGACCAGCATATCGAGCCGCTTGCTTGTCGGTTCCAGCTACCGCCGGGAGCAGATAGCCGTTGTTCAGATAGCGATACCAATCGGAAAGTGAATACGGATCAATGCCCCGGTAAGGGTCCTTTTCCAGGTAGAGTTCAATCGCGTCCGCCTCCTGAAGAACTATCGTCGCAGCGTTCTCCAGCCGGGGGTCCGGAAAGTGGGGCAGGACGACTAGCCCGCCCTGCTTTCGGCATTGCCGTGCCCATTCAGTGAGGAGCACGTCGACTGGGTCGCCAATGGCCGATTCGTCAGGGCCGCCGGAGCACAGCGGCAAAATCATACTGCCTGAATAGCCGAGAAGCGATATGTGACCAAGGACATGCTGGCGGTTCTCGGTGCCGACGCGCACCAGAAATTCGCCGTCACCTCCAGCGGCCTTTGTACCAAAAGTGCTGCGACCATCGAAATCGCCAACGTTGGTCATCAGCTCACCCCATTGGCTGGCAAGAAGATTGATGACGTTTACGCCCTCCGCGGCACCTTCTAGCATGGCTGTTGACGGAGAAAGGAAGTGGACGTGCGTATCGGCAGTGACCCAGCCGTTTTCACGCCAATGGAGAGCCCTTTCTACCTCCAATGTAATCTCTTCGGTTTCCCGTGTAATTTCGAACCTTCTCCGGATCGGCTTAATCTCGAATCCTTTTGTGATTTCCAGGAAGACCTGGCCTAACGGCAAATCGATCGTTGATAGCCCGGAAATATAGGTGGCGAGATGATTGCCGTGAAAAAAGTCGGGGCTGTAATTCTCGAACCATTCTGGATTCGGGTTGCGCATTCGGTCTAACGGAGCGAGGTACTCCCCGATCGAACCATGCACGTGAAGCTTGACCGGGAGAAGCTTTTTGGTTCCTGCCTCGACAACGCGAAGGATAACTCGCTGGTCCGCTGGAGCTATTGGCTCCAAGCTGAATTCACCCTGAGTAGTGCATTCTTCCAGGTCCTGGACAGGGATGCGACTACCGTCCTTCATGTGGAAGGCAGCGTCCTCGTGCGCGGCGTACTCGACGATCACTTCATTGAACGTCGTACCGGGCTCTAGATTTTGGCGTGTTTGTTCCCAGTCGTCCGTAGGGTAGACGAGCCGTGGGGCCATCGAAATAACTTGCCCCAGATCGAGTTGTATATGCTCCAAGAGACTATGCTGCCGAGCGGAATCGTGGCTCAATTTGGATGACATTCTGAGCAGTGCTTTCTTTCGCTTTTCCCAGCGGAGCGGCATTGAACGAGCATTGCCCGCCGCAACTCCAGAGATAAGCAAAGTACCGCAAACTGGTTCGAACCTGATTGCCTTAACCGGCTTCTCGGGATGCGGATTTTGGAAAGCCCACACGAAGTTATGGTATGGTGTAGGGTCCTCAAAGACGAGTTGCGTCTGGCGTTCTCCCCACTGAACGGTCGGATTCTGAAAAGTGGTGTCGTTGATCAGCCTCGTCTGTTCACGGGTATTTAGTGAGAGAGGGCGTGGTTTCGTGGCCGTTACTGATTGGAGACATTTGTCTCCCCATCGGAACTGGAACGAGCCAACCTGATACCTCCGCCGGATTGCTGTCCTTTCCTCGGAACCATCTTCGTAAATTAGAACGTAGTCAGCTGCATGCTCGCCAAGTTGGCCAATTCCTCGCATCGGGGAGATAAATCCGTTCGCATCGGCGGCAAGCGATCGAATATCTGAGGTATGCAAAAATACAAACCACTGAGCAGTCGTCTGAGAAATCGAAACTGTAACTTGGCCATTCCGAAGCAAAACTGGTCGCCCGATCTCGAAAGGAATGCCCCAGGCCACACACGAACCGGAATGCGCAAAGGGAAGGGCCTTCGCCAGATCCGCTGATATGTCTGGATGTTCTGCAAGTTCTTCAAATGAAACATTGCCCTCGAATCTAACAGACCGGAACTTCGAGGAAGCTGGGCCATCACGGTAAGCGGTCATACTAAAGTCCTCCATTTCCCAAGCTTCGGCGGCACCACAATATCAAATACTTGGTTTTGATCCTACCTTCCGGCCGCCTTTCTTGTCATTTGATAGCGCCCTGGTGTGTAGGAACAGCCGGGCGCAGACTCGTTGTGCGTAAAGAACATCGGGCGGAACTCGCCGCCAGATGGCTGTCTCGGCATGCACGGGACTTTGCCATCGCTTCGAGTTATTGCCGTTTATCTCGTAAGCGCGACCGGGATATCACCACAACCGCCCGTGGGTTAACCGCTCCCCCGACACCTCAATAGGGGAGCGGCATGCCAAAAGGTCTATTCCCGCCGCAAACTACGAAGTCATTTGATCGGCAATCCCCCCGGCGCGAATTGGGCTTCTTTTCGGTAAGGCTGATTGCGCAGCGTTCCAAACTCCGGCGTCGGTGCTGGGGCAACGGCTCCCGGTAGGAAACTACCGATCACCCGGTCGGATAGTAGGAGTGGGGCACCGACAGTGAGTTCGAGGCATTGTCCCCTCCGGACGACGTGATGCAATCGGTCCCAGCAACGACATTCGTATCTCGTAGATTTTGCCCGGTTCAAGTGTTGTTTTTTGGGTTCAAACGGCCGTCATGCCGGTTTTGACGTAGACTAAACATCCACATTGCACGATTCTTCTGGCAGGTCGTCCCGTATCAGCGCCCTAAGTTGCTCCATCATCCCTAAGCACTTATCGGTCGGGGAATGTTGCGATGTCCCCTTGCGAATTTGATCGACGTCTCGCGACCATACTGCCGAGACGCATTGATGCGGCTGGCCAGTTATGTCGGCCAGCGGAGATGGCTCGGCGATGAGTGAACTAAGCTGGCCTTTCTACATCCCGGTAGTTGCTGAGATTGGCATATCCAAGTTGGCCGCCGCAGCTGGCTGTCCCCTGGATGCGAATTGCCGGAGCGCGCACGTGACATGCCACAACGCGCCCGTCTGGCATTGGGACCAAAGGCGGCACCTCGATGCGGCAACGCTCGACCGCCAGCGGACACCGCGGATGGAACGCGCACCCACTAGGCGGATTGACAGGACTCGGCACCTCGCCCTCGACGGGCGCCTCCAGCCGAACGCGCGTCGGATCCGGCACTGGCGCTGCCGCGATCAGCGCCTCGGTGTAGGGATGGACTGGTTTCGCGAAGAGCGCCTCGCTCGGGGCAAGCTCCACGATCCGCCCCAGATACATGACGGCAACGCGATGCGCGATATGCTCCACGACGCCGAGGTCATGCGAGATGAAGACGAAGGCGATGCCCATCTGCTGCTGGAGGTCCAGAAGTAGATTCAGAATCTGCGCCTGCACGGAGACGTCAAGGGCTGAAACCGCTTCGTCGGCGATGATGAGAGAGGGGTTGAGCGACAGGGCGCGTGCAATGCCGAGCCGCTGGCGCTGACCGCCCGACAATTCGGATGGGAGCCTGTGCATCATCTCAGGCGACATTCCGACTTTTCGGAGAAGGTCCGCGGCGAGTGCCTGGCGCTGCTTGCGGCTGAGGCGCTCAAAATTCTCGACGGGTTCGGTGATAATTTGCCCGGCCGTGAGGCGCGGATTTAGCGATGAGTAAGGATCCTGAAAGACCATCTGCATCCGACGACGCCACGCGTGGAGCGCGTCCTTCTTGAGGCCCGCAATGTCGGTCCCGTCGATCATTACGCGCCCGCTAGTCGGCTGCACGAGCCGCATCAAGAGCCGCGCGACGGTGGACTTGCCACAGCCGGATTCACCGACGATGCAAAGCGTCTCGCCCGCCTCGACGGAAAAGGACACGTCCTCCACCGCCCGGATCACCGGAATGGTCTTCTTCAGGAATCCCGCACCGAGCGGGTAGTGCTTGGTCAAATTTTCGACTTTCAGCAGAGGACCACTCATGCGCCCATCACCTCTTCTGCGCGCCAGCAGGCTGCGGCGTGGCTCAACCCGACATCACGCAGGGCGGGTGTCTTCTCGCGGCAAATATCTATCGCGAACGGGCAGCGAGGCGCGAAGCTGCAGCCCACAATGGGCTCGCGCAGGTTTGGGACAATGCCGGGAATTTCTGGAAGGCGGCGCTGGCGGCCACGCCGCGGATCCGGCACCGATCGCATCAGGCCCTGGGTGTACGGGTGCGCGGGACGCGCAAAAAGATCTATCACGTTCGCCTGCTCGACGATCCGGCCAGCATACATCACGATCACACGCTGGCAGGTCTCGGCTACAACGCCCAGATCATGCGTGATGAACATGACGGCCGTTCCCGTGCGCTCTTTCAGATCGACGATGAGCCGCAGGATCTGCGCCTGGATAGTAACGTCAAGCGCAGTCGTCGGCTCGTCGGCAATCAACAGTTCCGGTGAGCAGGCAAGAGCCATGGCGATCATGGCGCGCTGGCGCATGCCGCCCGACATTTCGTGGGGATAGTTGTTGATGCGGCGCTCGGGGTCCGCGATGCGGACGAGACGGAGCATCTCTTCAGCCTTTGCCATGGACACGGAGCGGGACGCTTTCGTGTGGATCTGCACCGCCTCTGCGATCTGGTGGCCGACCGTATAGACCGGGTTCAGGCTCGTCATCGGCTCCTGGAAGATCATGGCGATTTGGTCGCCGCGGATATGTCGCATCTCCCGTTCGGACATCTCAAGGATGTCGCGTCCGTGAAAGCGGACCTCGCCACGCACCGTCCTTGCCAGTTTCGGCAGCAGACGAAGGATGGAGAGAGCGGTGACGCTCTTTCCGCATCCGGATTCGCCGACGACGCCGAGCGTTTCGCCTTTCTTCACCTGGAAGCTGATGCCGCCCAGGGCTCGGGTGACGCCTTCTTCGCCGTAAAAGTGTGTCTCCATATCTCGAACGTCGAGAAGCACGTCGTTCCCTGCCGTTTGATGCATCTGCATGTTAGCGCCTCCGCTTGGCGCGGGGATCGAACAGGTCGCGCAGTCCGTCTCCGAGAAGGTTGACAGCAAGCACCGTGACGGCAAGGCAGATACCGGGGGCGAAGATCGTCAATGGGGCAATGGCGAGATACAGGCGCGAACTGGCGATCATGTTGCCCCAGCTCGGAATCTCGGGCGGCACGCCCACGCCGAGAAAGCTCAGCCCGGCCTCCGTCATGATCGCGCTGGCGCAGACCGCAGCCCCCTGGACCATCAGCGCCGGAATGGTGCTCGGCAGGATATGCCGCCACAGCACCTTGGGCAGGCGCGCCCCGCCGCAGAGCGCGGCCTCGACATAGGGACGCTCACGAACACCCAGAACCACCGAACGAACCAGCCGCGCGACGCCTGGTGTCTCGGGAATTGAAATGGCGACGATGAGGATGCCAATACCGGGACCGGTCAGAGAGATGAGCGCAATCGCCAGCAGAATGGTCGGGATCGACATCAGGCCGTCCATGACCCGCATGACGATATTGTCGAAGCTGCGGCTGTAGCCGGCGATGACACCGATCAGCGCCCCGGCGAGTGCCGCGCATGCCGCCGACATCAATCCGACCATGAGGGAGATCCGGGCGCCGAAGACCGTTCGGGAAAACACGTCGCGGCCCAGATTGTCGCTCCCGAACCACATTTCGGCCGAAGGCGGCTGGAGGCGCTTGAACGGATCCATGTTTCCCGGATCGCCGGCGTAAAGCGGGGCCGCGAGCGCCAGAACGATCATCAGCGCCAACAGGCCACCGCCGATCAGGACTAGCGGATGTCGCTTCACGAGACGGACAAAATCGGAACGTCTCAGTGCGGACGCCGGCGTGGTTTCGAGTGTTGCGGAGGGGAGCGTCATATCAGTACCGGATGCGCGGATCGATCAAGGTGTAGGCAAGATCGACCGCGAGATTGATGAGGACGTACAGACCCGATGTCAGGATGAGCACGCTCTGAATGATGGGATAGTCGCGGTTGTTTATCGCATCGACGACCAGACGACCGATTCCAGGTATGTTAAATACCGTTTCCGTGAGGACGACTCCGCCAATGAGCCAGGCAAAGCTTAGGCCGATGACGGTCAGGATCGGGACACCGGCATTCTTCAGGGCATGGTGGAAAAGCATGGCATAGGACGAAGCGCCCTTGGCAGCGGCCGTTCGCATATAGTCTTCCGACAGAACCTCCAGCATGCTGGCGCGCGTGACCCGGGCGATGAATGCAATGTAGCCTAGACTGAGTGCTACGGTGGGCAGGATGAGATGCACAAACCAGGGCCCAAGGCCACTGCCGATCGGCACATACCCCTGAACCGGCAACCAGTGCGTTCGGATGGCGAAAAAGTATATGAAGAAATAGCCGATGACAAAAACAGGGACGGAATAACCAAGTGCCGAAAAGGCTGCGAGAAGGCGGTCTACGAGCCCGCCAGTTCGCCACGCGGCAAGAATCCCGAAAGAGACCCCGACCGACACCGAAAGGATCATTGTCAGGCTCGACAGGGAAAGGGTCGGTTCAAGCCGCTGCGAGATCAGCTCAAGAACCGGTCGTCCGGCAAAGATCGAGGTGCCGAAATCGCCACCGAGCATGTCGCGCACCCAACGCATGAACTGAACCGGCATAGGATCGTTCAGGCCCAGCTTGTCGCGGATGGCGGCGATCATCTCCGCCGTGGCTGACTTACCGGCGATCATGGCCGCCGGATCGCCGGGTGCCAGTCTGAGCAGAAGAAAGACGAATATCCCGACCATCGCCATGACGGCGATGGTCGAGACCATCCTGCGCAGGATGTATAGCGCCATTAGGCGGAAGCCTTCTGCATGTTCCACATCGGGAGGACCTGCGGCATGTGGATGAGGCTCGTGAGGGCCTTTCGGTGCGCGATTGGTGAGACAAATCTGCCCAACCTCAAATCACCGACGAAATCCCACCAGATCCCTTGCATTTTTCGGGCGAGCGCCTTGCGCTCGTCGAGCGTTTCGGCATCTGCCAATTTTGCCCGAAGCGCTTCGTATTCGTCGTTCTTCGGCCAACCGTACCATGCCTTATCGCCACTTGCGACTGGGATGGAATCCGTGAGCGGATTGCCGAGCGAATAGTCAGAATCGTACGTGATAAAGATGTTCCAGCCGCCGCTCTCAACGGGTCCCTTATTCCGCCGGCGCGCGGTTAGCGCAGCCCAAGCCATCGGCGCGAGCTCGGCATTGATCCCAATCTTCCGCAGCGAAGCCGCCAGAAACTGCGCAATATTGTCGCCCTCGGGCCAATCGGTCTGTTCGAGAATTATGATCTTTTCACCGGCATATCCCGCTTCCTGGAATAGCTGCTTAGCTCGCTCCGGATCGCCACCCTTCTTGTACCATCCCGTGTTCTCGTCGTTGGATAGGGGCTGGCCGAATATGGTAGTGACGGGGCTGATGTATTTTGCGTTGCCGAACGCTGCACGCAGCACAGCCTCCTGATCGATCAGATGGAGCATCGCTTGGCGCGCCTTGACATTGTCGAACGGCGGCTGCAGGAAGTTCATGCGCAAGACAAGGTCCTGCCCTCCCTCGTCAAGAACCTCGAGTTGAAGATTGGAATCGTTCTCGATCAATGGGTAAAGATCGACCGGCGGATTGTCGTAATAATCAATCTCACCTGCTTGCAACGCTGCTACAGCCGTCTGCTGGTCAGCGACAGTGTCCCGGATGACACGATCGACTTTCACGATCTTCCCGCCGGCCAACCCGTCGGACGGCTCCTTGCGGGGCACGTACTCTTCGTTCCGATCGTAAGTGTAGCTGGCACCCGGCCGGGCAAGGGCCTCATTGAACTTGAACGGCCCCGATCCGATTTTCGTCGTGACCTGTTCGCTCGCTGGGCGACTGGCGTCCTTCTCTCGCATGATGAATGGAATTGGCAGCGCAACATCCGCCAGGAGATCGATCAGCACTCCCAACGGCTCCTTGAGCGCGATCGTGAAAGTCTTGTCGTCCTTCTTGGAGATGTCGCTGGTGCGCGCCATGATCAGCTGCCCACCGGCATTCACCTCAGCCCAACGCCGAATTGAGGCGACACAGTCCGCCGCGGTGACCGGTGTGCCGTCGTGCCAGCCAAGGCCATCTCGCAGCTCGAATGTATAGGTCTTCTTGTCGGCGGAAACGTCCCATTTTCCGACCATTTGGGGCTGCGGCATGAACTTGGAGTCGAGCGCGAATAACGTGTCGTAAATAGCCATGCCATGATCGGCGACTTGGTTCGCCGTCGAGGAGATCGGATCGAAGCCGGGCAGGTCGGTGAAGCCCCCCATGTGCACCGTGCGTGCGCCGTTTGACGCAGTCTGCGCCCGCACGACCGATGGGATCGATAAAGCCGCTCCGGCGGCAACGGCTGTCTTAATTAGGTTGCGTCTAGAGATTATCATCTTGCATTCCCCTTTCTCTTTTGTTGATTGGTGTTGCGATATACTAGTGAATGAATCCCGCCTTATCCGCCTCCCTCGGACTGCCGTCGATGAGTTCTACCCAGCGAAATTCGCCTAATCTGCAGTTCGCCTGATCATGGTCGATCTAGCTCTATCGACATTCCCGCATTCCAAGGCACGAACAAGATGCTAACCGTGCTGCGCGATACTTCCCGGAAGGCTTAGTGCGGCAAATATGCCATCCGGACTTGACCAACGCGTTTCGCGCGATCTGCTTGCCGAATTATCCCCAGCAGCGGTTCGCGGCCGGTTAGGGGCACCCACGGTTAACCGCCGCGTCAGTTTTCTCCTCCAAAGACGCTTTGTCTTACTTGAATGGGCGCCGCGATGATGCCTAGCCTATCTTGTTGGTTACTTCCAAGCCGATCAACAAGCGCTGCTACCCGTCCGTGACGTCTGTTTCAACTTCACGGGGCGGCTCATTCTTGTCAACAGAAAACTCGTATTATGGCATAATTAATTCCGAATATTGATAATGTGTCGGCACCGCTGTCAGACGGGACCGGTAACTTCTCTGGGTCAAGGACGGCCAGGCGAATGCCACCGGTTGGCGAGATAACCGAACAGACCGAGAAGATTCCGATCAAATCGTCTCCGATCGAACTCATCGACACGCCTGCCTGCCGTTGATCCCAAATCTCAGGCCGCTGAGCTACCGAGTAATAGATGCGATGTCGCTGCTTCATGGCTCACACTCCATCTTTCAGAAAAGACTAGTGTGTTGCGTTCACCGGTTGAGCCCACCAATGATACCGGACAGTGATTCCGAAACTCGGGGCCCGCGCCGTTCGAGCAGTTGCGCGATCTGGTTTGTCGGGTCCAAGCCGACTGCGCTATCGATTTCGACACCAACAGCCACCCGGTGTCCTGACGGCTGATCGGCGAGACAGTAAGGTGCCGAGCTGCGCAGGTCGCATCGTCATCCGCCACGCCGACGAGGTCGTCGCCGACCATGAGGTCTGCCCGGCCGCCGTCAGCGTATCACCGATCGGACCCATCTTGCCGGCGAGGCGGAGTTGAGGAAATCCGCGAGCGGCGTCGGTGCGCCCTTGCTGTCCACCACCGGCAGACTTCCGCACGTTCCAAGCGATGGCGGGCAGTTGCCGCGCCAGACCTCGGCTGTCGGCAGGAGTTCGCGGATATGGGACACCCAGCGGTTCGAACGTCGCCGGTCCCAGTCGAGCTTCGCCGCCACCAGTGGCGGCTGCGGATCGGAGTTGCGGTAGGATGTCATCCATGCTTTCCGACGGAACTATTTGCGTAGGTTGGTCCAGATCTTGTTGTAGATCGACACGACGTTCGGCGGGCACGGCGGCACGAATTCCGGCGCCGGCGAGCCGGCCGGCGGGGTGATTTCCGGCGAGCTGCTGAACTCTGGCGGGAGGAACTTGTGGCTGCCTGCGATGCCATTGTCATAGCCGGCGAACTCCGAGATCAGCGCCGCGTTTTCCGGGGCCATGACGAAATTCTGGAACAGCTTGGCATTGTCGATGTTCTTGGCACCCTTGAGTACTGCTACATTGTCCATCCACCCTTCAATGCCTTCCTTCGGATAGGCATATTTGACCGCTGGGATTTTCTGGCGGATGCGATAGGAATCGCCGTTCCAGCCCTGGGTGACGATCACATCGCCCGAGGTCATCTTGGCGATGACATCGTAGCCGAAGGACTTCCAAAACGGCTTAGCAGCCATCAGCGCGTCGTTGATCTTTTTCAGGTTGGCCTTGTCGGGGCTGCAGCGCGGCACGCCGACATAACGTTCGGCCGCGTGCATGAAAGCGTTGATGTCGACGAACATGTTGATCTGGCCCTTGAGCTCATCCGGCGGGTTGAAGAGGATGGCCAGTGTGTCGATATCGCCCTTGTACTTATCGGTATTGACAGAGAACGCCGTCGTGCCGAACTGCCACGGCACGGTGTAGTGGCGGCCGCTGTCCCAGTAGACGTCGACAAAGCGCGGGTCGAGGTTCTTGCCGTTCGGCATCGCGTTGGGCTCGGTCTTTTCGAGCAGGCCTTCCTCGATCATGATCTTCACGGTGTAGTCGGACGGCACCACGATGTCGTAGCCGGAATTGCCGGCACGCACCTTGGACAGCATCGTTTCATTGGAGTCGTAATCGTCCAGTGTGACGTATACGTTGTACTGCTTCTTGAACTTTTCGATGAGCTTGGGGCTGGTGTAGTCGCCAAAGTTGTAGATGTGCAGTTCACCGTCGGCGAGCGCCGGTACTGCCCACAAGAACACAGCCGTCGAAACGGCCGCCATCAGTTTCCCAGACATTTTATCCTCCTTGCTTTCCCATTGTTGTTGTGGAGCTCTTGGTCATTTGGCGCGTCGGCGCGCGATCAGAAACGATATCGAGACGAACAGGATCGACACCAGCAACAGGATGGTGGAGATGGCGTTGATCTCCGGCGTCATCGGTCGCTTGATCTGGTCCCAGATGTAGAGAGGCAGCGTCGTCTGGCCCGGGCCCGCGACAAGCTGCGTGATGGTGAAATCGTCGAAGGACACGATGAAGGCCAGTGCGCCGCCCGACATGATGCCAGGAACCAGCAAGGGCAGCGTCACGCGCTTGAAGGCGTTCCAGGGCGTCGCATAGAGATCGGCGGCGGCGGATTCGAGCGTTAGGTCCCTGTCCTCCAAGCGCGCCCGGATCGGCATGTAGGCGAAAGGAATGCAAAACACGGTATGGGCAAGAACGAGATTGCCGATACCGAAATTCAGCCCGAAGGCACCGGCGATCAAGGCGAAGAAGGACAAGGTCGCCACCGCGGTGATGATCTCAGGGACCATCAGCGGCAGGTTGATGACCATGAATGCGGCAGGCAGGCCGCGCCACGGCTTCACCCTCGTCATGCCGATCGCCGCCAGCGTCGCGCAGATCGTCGAAATGATGGTCGCGGTCACCGAGATGATCAGCGTGTTTTCGGCGGCGTGGTGGAATTCCTCGTTGAGCAGCGCACTGCCGTACCAGCCGAAGCCGACGCCCTCCCAATGCGTGACGAGCGAACCCGTGTTGAACGAAAAGATCATCAGGATCAGGATCGGTACGTAAAGCAGGGCAACGCAGATGATGGCGATGGTGCGGAACCCGGGCTGGTCCTTGATATCGACGTTGCGGGGATCAGCCATGCTGGATCTTCCCCGACGTGTTGCGAACGTAGAAGTAGAGGGCGACCAGCACCGCTGCCATCAGGATCAGCGCCTGAGCGCAGCCGAGCGGCCAATTGCGCCCGGACCCGAATTGCTGGGCGATGAGATCGCCGATCATCAGATGGATGCCGCCGCCAAGGATCAACGGCGTCACATAGGCGCCGAGCGCCGGAATGAAGACGAGCAGGCAGCCTGCGATGATGCCGGGCAGCGACAGCGGAATGATCACGCGCCAGAGAACCTGCCGGCGCGTCGCGTAGAGGTCGTTGGCGGCCTCGACAAGCCGGAAATCCAGCTTCTCCAGGCTGGCATAGAGCGGCAGGATCATGAACGGCAGGAACGAGTAGAGCAGGCCAACCTGAATGGCGAAATTGGTGTAGAGCATGGTGATCGGCTTATCGATCACGCCAAGCCCGATCAGCAGATTGTTGATGAGACCTTCGTCGCGAATGATGAACATGATGGCCAGCGTGCGCACCAACAGGTTCGACCAGAACGGAATGGTGATCAGCAGCACCCACCAATTGCGCTGCGCCGGTGTCCGTGTCGCCATGAAATAGGCGGTCGGGAAACCAAGCAGCAGACAAATGACCGTCGTCACCACCGCGAACAGGAAGGAGCGCAGATAGATGATCAGGAAGTCCGGCGTGAACTGCAGCGTGTCGTCGAAAATGTCGCGCTGGAACAGGAAGTTCAGATAGGCGTCCGTCGAGAACTGCCATTGCACGCCGCCATAGGGTGCGGCGACGAGCAACGAATAGACGCAGATGATGATGAGCGGCAGCACGCCGAAAATGCCAATGATGATCAGCGCCGGCAGCGACAGCAGCCGGTTGCGCCGCGCGCCAGTCTTCACCGCCTGGGCTTCGAACAACGCGGCCTTGGAGAGTGTTGTTGGGGAGAGCGTGGCTGTCGTCATCAGTCTTTCAGGACGCGCGCGGCGTCCTCCTCGAACAGGATGCCGACCTTGGCGCCGGTTTCGTAGCTGACCGCGCCCGAGCGGCTGTTCTGATGGCGCACGATGAAATCCTCGCCGCGGCCATCGAGCTTGACGTGATAGTGCGTGTCGGTGCCGAAATAGACGATGTTGGACAACGTTCCGGTGATCGTCCCCTTTGCTGGATCGGGCACAAGGTCGGCATGTTCGGGACGCACCACCAGCGTGACCTCGCCAGAGGGATCGAACCCTTTCGGATAGCCGGCGCTGATCGTCGCATTGCTGGCGAATTTGACAGTCGCGACACCTGGCTTCTTCGACACAACCGTGCCCGGCAGGAAGTTCGTCTCACCGATGAAGTCGGCGACGAAACGCTCGGCCGGCCGGTCGTAGAGATCGCGCGGCGTGCCGACCTGCAGGATCTTGCCGGCCGACATCACTGCGATGCGGTCCGACATCGTCAGCGCCTCTTCCTGGTCATGGGTGACGAAGATGAAGGTGATGCCGGTCTCGTGCTGCAGTCGCTTCAACTCGATCTGCATTTCCTTGCGCAGCTTGTAATCGAGCGCCGACAGCGGCTCGTCGAGCAAAAGCACCTTCGGCTGCGGCGCGAGCGCCCGTGCCAACGCCACGCGCTGCTGCTGGCCGCCGGAAATCTGGCTGGTACGGCGCGCCTTCAGCGCCTCCATCTTGACCAGCTTCAGCATCTGGGCCACGCGCGCCTCGATCTCGGCCTTCGGCTTGCCGAGCATTTCCAGCCCGAAGCCGATGTTCTGGGCCACCGTCATGTGCGGGAATAGCGCGTAGCTCTGGAAGACGGTGTTGACCGGCCGCTTGAAGGGCGGCAGCGGTGCGATGTCCTGGCCGTGCAGCAGGATTTCGCCGGCGCTTGGAAAATCGAAGCCGGCAATCAATCTCAGCAGCGTCGTCTTTCCGCATCCGGACGGGCCGAGCAGCGTGAAAAACTCATTTTCGCGGATGGAGACGGAAACGGTATCCAGCGCCGCGACTTGCGCCTCCCCCGTGCCGAACACCTTGCGTACACCGCGAACTTCGATCGCGTTCTTACCCGGTTGTTCCGGCACGATTACCCCATTGAGAGAGCCTGCTCTTGGCGGCAGGTGTGTTCCTGTTTGATTGTCACTAAAAGCTGGTCGGCTTGGCAAATGCCGAGCTGTAACTCGACTTTTGAACGCTATCCCCAAAGCCTCCCTCAGGCCTGGTAGGTGATCTTTCCGCCACAGATGGTGGTGACAGGCAGTACTGTATGCAGCACTTCCGGCGCCGTCGCCTCGATATCGGCCGACAGCACCACGATGTCGGCCAGGTATCCGGTCTTCAGGCTGCCCTTGCGATGTTCCATGAACTCGGCATAGGCGCCCTCGACGGTATAGCCTGCGATCGCTTCCTGCAGCGAGAAGCTCTGGTCCGGCAGGCCTTCTGCCCAAGGTTTGCGTAAGACCGCGGCCTGTATCCCCCGGATGGGTTCGATCGGCGCCACCGGCCAGTCAGAGGCGAAGACGACATGTGCGCCGGTGTTCTTGAGCGTCCGCCAGGCATAGGCGAGCGGCCAGCGCTTGCGGCCGATGCGCGAGATGATCGGTTCGAGGGGCACATTCATCGCGCCCGGTGGATGCGGCGGCTGCATGGAGCAGATGACGCCGAGATCGGCAAAGCGCGGCACGTCCACTTCCGTAGTCACCTCGATGTGTTCGACGCGGTGCCTGCTGTCGCGCTTGCCGTTCGCCTTCCGCGCGGCCTCGTACCCGTCGAGGACCGAGCGGACGGCGCCGTCGCCGATCGCGTGTACGGCGATCTGCAGTCCGCGCCTGTCGGCCTCGATCGCAGCCGCGTTGAACTGCTCTTGCGTGAACAACGGCTCGCCACACCAGCCGAGCCGGTCGGCGTACTCCTCGACCATGACAGCGGTCCAAGACTCCAGCACGCCATCCATGAAGACCTTCACCACGCCCGACGACAGCCATTCGGAATTGTAACGGTCGGCCATCAGCGACGCCTTGGCGAGTGTGTCCGGCGTCATGAAGTTCTTGTAATGGAAGGGGATTTGCGCGCGGCAGAGCAGTTCTCCCTCGGCCTCGATCTCGGACAGCAACTCCAGCTGGTGCAGATTGCCGTCCATGTTCTGGATCGAGGTAATGCCGTGTCTTGCACACCACTCCAGACCCCGCTTCATGATCGCGCGGTCGAGCGCCTGCTCATCGGAGGTCGGTGAAGGGTCGGGCTTGCCGCCAGTAGCCAGGCCAAGCCGTACACGGCCCTCCCCGGCGAAATTGAGCAATGGCCCGAACGCCTCGCCCTCTCGCAGTTCGCCCTCGGCAAGCCCGTCCGCGCCCATGACGATCTCGTTGCCCGGGCCCAGCTTCTTCCCATGCAGCAGACCGGCGAGTTCCAGCGCCTTGGTGTTCGCCCACATTGTGTGATGATCGGGCGCCGACATGGCGAATGGACGGTCGGCGATGATACGGTCCAAATGATGCCGAGTGATACGCTCTTCCTCGGACAAAATCGTGTAATCTGCCCATTGCGCCTGCAGCAGTTTAGCGTGAGGACGCGCCGGCGCGTATGCGCGCACCGCCGCCGCGAGACTGTCGAAGCCGCGGATGCCGGACAGCTGCAGGTGGTCGATCTCGGCCGCTCCCACGAAGAGGTGCATGTGCGCCTCGATGAAGCCCGGCACGACCGAATTGCCGCCTGCATCGATCATCCTGGTACCGGAGTCCTTGAGCCCGGCGACATCCTTGTTGCTGCCGACCGCGACGATCTCGCCGCCCCTGACGGCGATTGCCTGAGCCCGCATCGTATCTGGATCCATCGTCAAAATGCTGGCGTTCTCGACGATCAGATCGGCCGTTTGCGGCATGATTTCCCTTCGGTCAGCCCTAGAAGTTTGCGGACGCGGAACTCATACAGGCAAGAAACGTTCCTCGCGCATATCAAAGTTTTGGTAGGCGCCGTGAAATTGATATGAGCCATGTCGTCGCAACTTTGCTATCGGCAAGTTTCGGTCCATAGTGTGCTGCAGCAAGCAGAAGGAGGTTCGATGGTGAACTGACAACATGCTGAGAAGCTGCGTGAGAGATGAGGGTAGGCCCCTCGGGATCGGCTTTCAGGAGCGGGTCTCAAACCAGCCCAAGCTGCTGTGGTAGAAGAGCCATGGTGGTTAGCGTTGGGTCAAAAGCCGCGGACATGATCCGGGGCAGGTAGGCATCCGGAAGATGAGCGCAAGCAAACCCTTCGATGACGCGTCGTTAGCACTCTTTGATACCACTAAAACCGAGGGCGTATGGATCTCTCGGGACAGGTCCGTCGGGAGCCTGATGACTGGGCGGACAGTGGACGGCGTATAGGGGGCATGAGCCGGATGCAGGCTTTTGCGCGGAACTGCAGGAACCAGCTTTCTGATGCCAAGGGAGAAGCACAAGCGGCACACCACCGTGAGGCGAGAGTACCGATGCAGGAGGTTGGGGCGGATCGACCCGTAATAGTGACGAAGGTCTTGTAATGGGGCTGGAGCGAAGGGGTCGGATCAGGTGGTCGTGTTTTTCGAAGCAACTGGCAACAGGATGACAACGACAGATGCGACAGACAAGCCGTTTATGATCGATAAGCGGCTGGTGTACGAAGCCTACAAAGCGGTCAAATCCAATGGTGGTGCGGCTGGCGTGGACGGGCAGACGATCGAGCAGTTCGAGGCCGACTTGAAGGGGAATCTCTACAAGATCTGGAATCGGATGAGCTCGGGAAGCTATTTTCCGCCACCGGTGCGTGCCGTCCCCATTCCAAAAAAGAGTGGTGGGGGCCAGCGGATTTTGGGTGTGCCCACCGTGAGCGACAGGATCGCGCAGATGGTGGTCAAGCAGCTCATCGAACCGGATCTCGATCAAATCTTCCTGAAAGATTCCTACGGTTACAGGCCGGGAAAATCGGCACTCGATGCCGTAGGGGTCACGCGTCAGCGGTGCTGGAAATATGACTGGGTTCTAGAATTCGACATTAAAGGACTGTTTGACAACATCTCGCACGAGCTTTTGCTCACGGCAGTTCGCAGGCACGTAAAGAGCAAATGGGCATTACTATACATCGAGAGATGGCTGACAGCGCCCATGGAAAAGGATGGACAGAGGATTGAACGGAACTGCGGAACTCCGCAAGGAGGCGTAGTTTCGCCGATTCTTTCAAATCTTTTTCTGCACTATGCGTTTGATCTGTGGATGAAACGGACACATCCCGACCTCCCATGGTGTCGGTATGCGGATGACGGGCTGGTGCACTGCCGGACCGAGCAGGAGGCAGAAGCCGTCAAGGCTGCGCTTCAGGCGAGGTTGGCGGAATGCCAACTGGAACTGCACCCGACGAAGACCAAGATCGTCTACTGCAGAGACTCCAAACGCAGAGGGCAACATCCGAACGTGACGTTCGACTTCCTCGGATATTGTTTCCGACCGCGCGCGGTATGGGGAACGCAAAGCGGGCGACTGTTTTGCGGCTTCACACCAGCGGTCGGTTCCTCGGCGCTGAAAGCGATGCGGGAAAAGATCAGGGACTTGCACATCCGCCGACAGACGCAGCTCTCGTTGAACGACATCGCCTGGCTGATCAATCCGCTCCTCAGGGGGTGGATCAGCTATTATGGACGATACGCGCCAACGGGGCTGCAGCCCATACTTCGCTACGTCAATCAGACGGTGCTTGCGTGGGCAAGGCGGAAGTTCAAACGCTTTGGCAGGGGTAAGGCTCGGGCAAGTCGGTTCTTACAACGGATCGTCAAGCAGCGCACCGATCTCTTCGTGCACTGGCAACTCGGTCTGATCGGCACGTTTGCCTGATGGGAGCCGTGTGAGCTGAGAGGTTCACGCACGGTTCTGAGAGAGCGGAGGCGCGCAAGCGTCTCCGCTACTCGCCAACAGCAAACATTCTGCAGCGGTTACAATTAGTTTTGCTTGAATGTAGCGCTTCCAAGCCGATGCTAGCGACGAGAGAACCCAGAGTCGCATCGCATTCCATTTCTTCGGGTGTAGATAGCAATCTGTTCCTGACAATTTGCAACAGCGACGGGTTCAACATGTTCCTCCCCATCGCCGGCGTAGCGTTGGGATCTAAGCCGAGTGCCGCACAATAGATCAGGCAACTTATGCAGGTCTGCCCAGCATACGTCGGGCATGTGTAGAGAGGACGTTTTTTTGCTCCAGATCCACCAGTCTCTTAGCCTGAAAAATTCATGGTGGTTGGCGGATGTGGCGCAAGCCATTGAAATGACGTAGGATTTGGTTGCTTAGGCCGATCCGAACCATTTCGCGGAGACCACACCCGCCATGAACGATCTTACGCTGCCGCTGAGCGGTTTGTCATCTGGGGCTCGTCTGGCCGATCATCTTCACCTATGACCTTCTAGCCGGCCCAGACGCGCTGCGCCACCCCACTGGAAGGCGTCGTTTGCCAAAGCGTGGTCCGTTGCTAACAACAATCTGACCTGGACGTTCAAGATTTGGCCCGTGCAGGCGGGTCAAATGAAGGCATTGACGCGTCGGTTGCGCGACGGCTTGAACAGGGCTGCTCCGCTGCCAGGAATAGATCGAGCCGGAGGCACTAATTGCTATTGCTGCGGCCTGACCAAGTTCCTGGAGGACGGTCGCCTAGAGCTGGACACCAACCCGGTCGAGAACTCCATCAGGCCGGTGGCGATGCGTGAGTCATTGTGCTCTCCAATGAAAGAACGCAAGTTGTCGAAGGGGGCTGAATCACGGATTTTCTCCAAGGTTTGTTGTATTCGCAGCTGCTTTCCTGGCTGCGGAAATGCTTTCGCGTTCACGGAACTGGTTCTGTTCCGCGGTGTTGAACCATTCTCCAATCCGTGCCTCTGTCGCTGACCCTTCAGCAGTAGTCACATATTGCCTTTCGGCTCCCGGCTTCCCACACTCCTTCTCTAACGCGATCCGGCCTTGCCGGCCCCGCTAATGGACAATCAGGACAGCCGGGATCTCGTGGGCGTTCCTTCCTTTCCGTCCCTGTCGCGGCGCTCGTAAGATCGGCGCTGCCGGAGAACCTGGAACGCGATCGTCAGAAGTCTGCGCGCGAAGGCGACCTTGGCCTTGTTCGCGCCGGCGGGCTTTCAGTCGGTCGTAATGCTGGCGCAGCTCCGCAATCATGGGCGATCGCCGGCACGACGGACAAATGCCCAACGAATGCCCAACGCAAGAACCTTGTTTCCCTGCCCAATGATGCGGCCGTGGAAGGTCTTGCCGCCACTCGAATAGGTCGAGGGTACGAGGCCGGCATAGGAAGCGAGCTTTTTGGCGGACCGGAAACGGCCGATGTCGTCCATCTCCGCCGCGACTGGCCGGGCGAAGAACTCGCCGATGCCCGGAATGGTCTGGAGACGCTTGACGTAGGCGTTGTCCTTACTGAGCGCGCGGATCGCCTTTTCGGCTTCGCGCATCCTGCGCTCGATGTCGTCGATGAAGGCCAGGCTGCGGTCGATCCGGATGCGATCGAGTTCGGAGACCGCACCTCGGCGAGATGCGCTCGCCCAGTCATGCCGAATAGGTCACCTTGCGCAGCCGGGCAATCTCCTCTGGATAGCGGTCGAAGGCGGTGACGACTCGGTTCTTCACCATGGTGCGTAACCGGACGTAGAAGATGCGTTCTCGCAGAGCCAGCCTCAGCTCGCGCGCCGCCCGCGATGGCGCATGGGCTTCGGGAACAAGGTCGGCGCGCAGCAGACGCGCCTGGGGCCGATCGATTCTGGCCGACGGACGCGCAGTTCGCGCGGCACGCCGCGGGTAGATGACCGTCGGAATATCAGCGGCATCATACAAGTCATCAAGAGCGGTGGGCGGTGGGGTCGATCCCCTGTGGCATATGTCCCGAGAAAGGTAATTACCCAGGCGGTGTTTTGGTGGCATCCCGCTATGGTCAGCTGAGTGCCTTGAGGATGGTTTGGAAGGGATTTGCGCCGGCCAGCCTTGCGTTATCGACGGTTGTGCGCACGGCGGCTTCACTTGAGCGGCCCACATGGCGCGATAGCCATTGGAGACTTTGCGCTGGATGATGGCGGGACGCAGGCTGCGCTTACCATTGTTGGTCGCTCGACCTTGCCGGGGAATGAGCAAAAGGTCAGCAATTTTGTGGCGGTCGCGCCTGATCTTGGCTTGCAGGGCTTTGGGCCAGATCGCACCTTGTTGGCGTTGCCAGAATGGCTTCCAGTTCCCGCTACCAGGGCTTTGCGCTTTGCGGCGATAGTTGAAGCGGCAAAGGTGGCGATGCCGGTTTCCAGTGCGAAGACCCGGCCAAACCACAACTTCAGCCGCAATGGCACATTGTCATCGCCATGCTCATTGGCAATGGCTGTATCGCGGGCCAGATGCGCCAGGCATGTCTGATGCTGATTGCCATGCTTTTGCTGGGCGCTGTAGCGACCCGATACCCAGACTGAGATGTCCGTCCATCATGGTGCGCACGACTTCGGCCGAACGGGTGAAATCGGGCGTGTGAACCACAACGTCTGAGCTGCGGAACACCCAGTGATAGGCATTCGTCCCCTCAATGCGCACGTCGGTCTCGTCGGAGGCGACAACATCGGCTTTGCGCAACTGGGCCACCGCCTTGTCGGTCTCGGATTGAAAGACGCCATGACGGCGGGCAAACATGTTCATCAGCCCACCTTGGCTGATCGAGAGACCGAAGACATCGCGCAGCAGTCCCTGCAAGCGCTGATAGGACAGCGCCCGAAACGTCTTGAGATAGTTCGCAAGCGCATGAATTCGCGCGCCAAATGGCGTACCGCATGCCGCCGCCGGCAATGCCGCCTCCACATAAAGGCCGCAGCCCAGGCAGCGACAGCCAAAGCGCCGACGCCGCTCGACAAAGGGCTTCGAAGCCGGAGGCTCGATCGCCTCGTATTCGCCGATCAAGTCCTGTTCGCCACTTTGCAAAACCTCGAGGCAGTCCGGGCAATGGAGCGCCAGATGATCGGTAATCTTGTCCGGATCGGCGCACATTTGACGACTGTGGCCCTTGTGACCCAGCTTGCCTCCACCGGGCTTGGCATGCTCGCGACGCTCTTTGCGATCCAGCGATGGCGGCTGCGACGAGGTCTTCGACGTCTTGTCTGGCCGCTGCAAACTCGGTTTGCCGCATGATCTCGACGATGCCCACACCGTCGCCGCTCAACAGAATGATCTCGGCGCGCCAAACATGCTTCTGCAGCGCATTGCGATCCCTGAACAGCGCACTCAGGCACTGGCGATCAATCGGCGAAACGGTGAGGGAATATTCCTGTGCGCATCCGCCAAACTCGCATGCGCACTCGCAAAAGGGGATCCCAATCCGGACTCTTATGTTAAGCGGAAACCACTAGGTCCGCGGATTTGCCCGTCATCGAGCTGCCGCTGATCCGAGGACCCAGATTCCAGACGGGTTGCTACTCTTTCGCCCGAAGCGGGTACGGCCTTATCGGGCAACCGACACCTACTATCGAGTTCGTCGAGTCCGCGACACCGAGGCCTGTTCGGCCTAAATTAGATCCTGCTGCATTCTCGTTATGTCATTGAATATATACAGGGCACTTTCTTCTGAGGCTCTTTCTGCGGAGTTGGCACGGTTTTTGGAGCTCCCTCGTTGCGAGGCGGGAGAAGCTGACGACCGACCTTCATGTCGTGGTGAGATCGCGATGGCGATTCACCTTAACTTGAACACGTGGGAATCGGTGAGATTGGCCCGACACTGACTGGCGATGAAATCAGGCGTCTCGAGAAGATTCCCGTAGACGATCTCACTCGCCTGCGCGGCCGCATCGCGGACGACCTCGCAGCTCAAAGCATCATATCGGGTACTTATTCGGCGCAGTGAGACGTCCTGCAAACTGTTCAAATCGGCACCAAACGGGTAGCTCGACCCCGATCCGGCCCAAGGCTCCGGAAAAGAGGCCACGCCAACCAGGGAGATTCGTAGTCAAAATGGCATGGAACAACGAACGGCTTAGCGCTCTTCGCAACAAGTATGGACAAGGGGCCAGCGGTGAGCCCTTCGATCCAAAGTTCCGCCGTATGGCCAACAAGATTTTCGCGCCTTCTGGTTCCGGCGGCACGCCCTATGCCGGCATCCCCACCTTCCTTGACGCGCCCTACCGCCCGATCGACCCCTCCAACCCCGATTTCGGCGACATCCAGGTGGCGATCGTCGGCATGCCGATGGATCTGGGCGTCACCAATCGCACTGGCGCCAACTTCGGGCCGCGCGCGCTACGCGCTATCGAGCGTATTGGTCCCTACAATCACATACTCGACTGCGCGCCGGTGATTGATCTGCGCGTCGCAGACATTGGCGACGTCCCCTTTTTCAGCCGCTATCGGCTCGAGCAGTGCCACGCCGACATTGAGGCCTATCTCGACAACATCGTTGCGGCCGGCGTGATGCCACTCACGGTCGGTGGCGACCATTCTATCACCCATCCGATCCTCAAGGCGGTCGGCAGAGAACGTCCCGTCGGGCTTATTCACATCGACGCTCATTGCGACACCGGCGGTGCTTTCGGCCAGACCAGGTTCCATCACGGTGGCCCTTTTCGCAATGCGGTGCTCGACGGCGTGCTAGACCCGACGCGAACTATCCAGATCGGTATCCGTGGTGCGGCGGAATATTTTTGGGAATTTTCCTACGAATCCGGCATGACGGTGATCCATGGCGAGGATATCCCCTCTATTGGCATTCCCGCGATCATCGAAAAGGCGCTGCAGATCGTCGGCGACGCCCCCACTTATCTCTCTTTCGACATTGACAGCTTGGATCCCGCCTTTGCCCCCGGAACGGGGACGCCTGAAGTGGGTGGGCTCTCCACCCGGGAAGTGCTGGAGTTCCTCCGCGGCCTCAAGGGTATCGACCTTGTCGGCGGCGATGTGGTCGAAGTCGCTCCGCAATATGATGCCACGACCAATACCGCTCAGGCCGGCGCTCAGGTGCTGTTCGAGATACTGAGCCTGATGGTTTTCAGCCCCTCCATTGCCCACAAGCCGGGCTAAGGGAGCCATAGGATCAACCAACGATGACAACGGAACGGCCGGGGTGACCGGTTTCAAAAGGGAGAATGACTATCCCGCTTTAGGCATCGGCCTGGAGAATGACGGCTCGGGATGCTCCTGTCGTCGAACGCGTAGTAGACCACCGTTGGTGGCGCACGGCCTTCCCCCGCCGCCGTCTGCCAGGGCACCTGCAACGGCACCCCGGCTTGTCGTCCCCAACTGAACAAGAGGCTATTTGCAATCTCATGCTGCTGCGCCACGTCGTAAACAACAGCACCGGGCTCGAAGCTTTCCTCTGCGATGCGGATCTTGTCCTCATGCCGCCAGTGCCGACGCCGTTCGGCACCCCAAAACCTCAATCTTCATCGACCTTAAGGTCGAAGACTCCGACAAATCCCTTCAATCACGCAAGGCAGCTCCGCCGGATAGATACTTACGAGCAACTGGCCCTCCCATCTGGGGAACACCGCTCGTTCTGGGCTTTTTGTCCGGAAACCGGGATCATCGGGACCCGAGCGCGTCCAGAACGCGCAGCAGCGCTCCTGTATTCACATCGTGGTCGCACGGCAGCAGCATGAACGATCTCGAACCGGGACCAATTTGCGAAGGACTGGCATTAACCCGATCGCACAGGTCCTTGTGCATCGGAAAGGCTGGCTGACGTGAATACCCGCCGATCACGTGACCTCTGGCGCCGTCACGCCGGGCTCAAGAACGCTGCAACCAGACGCTCCTTCCGCTCGCGCGACTATCCAGCGTCTCTCAACTGACGCGAACACTTCCACCCATCATAGGGCTACCCCGGAGTCTCTATCCCTCCATGAAATCAGCGATGGCGACGACCCTCCGCTCAACCCGCTCCACTACTATGGCGACTTTCAAACAGACTTGTTGGATTGGCGGCATGTAGCCTTAAACCGATCGTGTTGTTCAGAAACGATTTTTCCTTTGGCACGGCACATGCAAGGTCATCCGCAAATGCATCACGGACTGAGGAGAAAGCCTTGTCGTCCGCACAACTCATCTCAAACTACACCGTCGTCAAGCTGCCCGTCAGCCAGCTCCGACCATCCGAGGAAATCAACATTGAACGTGCTCGGACGCTAGCAAAGATGATCACCGAAAAGGGGCGGTGGACCCGGCCGATTTTTGTCGAACATCGCCATTCCGTGATCATGGATGGTCATCATCGCCTTTTCTGTGCCCGGGAGCTCGCTCTCTTGTCTGTTCCATGCGTCTTGCTTTCCTATGGTGATCCAAGCTTGCAAGTGACCTACTGGTCCAAGCCCGGGCCCGTTGACGTGGAAAGTATTATCCAGGCCGGCTTATCCGGCGACCTGATGGGCTTCAAGACGACTAACCACAAGTTACAGATTGCTCTGCCATGCTGCTCAATCGATCTTGACGACCTGAGATGAGGAACGATCAATGTTCCAGAAATACATTTCTGACGAACCGGGGCCGCTACTCAGCGATTGGACGCTCGATTTACTCAATAGCCGATCCGAAATGGCAGCTTGGGTCGATGGTTTCGGGTCGCCGCTGCATGTGGTGAATCCTGACCAAGCCACCAAAAACTACCTCCAATGGCTGAACGAGTTGCTGACCGTCTATGGCGATTGTCAGGTCCAGTTCGCGTTGAAGGCCTGTAAGTCTGCTTCGCTCCTGCGCGCATTCGCACTGGTTGGCGCTGGCGCGGACGTTTCTTCTGCCCACGAGATGGCTTCGGCCTTCATGAACCTAGTTCCAGCGGAGCGCATGTCGATGACGGGGCCGGCAAAGTCCGATTACGAAATCAATCTTTGCATACGCCATAAGGTGGCCATCCATATCGACTGCATCGAAGAACTCAAACGCGTTCTCGCGCTGGCGGACGGCGTGGGAGGTATCGGCCGTCTGTTCCTTCGGGCTCGTCCCATAACTGAGCCCGGCTCGCGCTTTGGAATGACCAAGGATCAGCTGGTGGCGTGTCTGACGCTGCTTGAAAAGAGCAAGGTAGAGCGGGTTGGAGTGTCATTTCATATCAACGACTACCAGGTTCAGACGCGCGCAGAACAATTGCGCTTCTGCATCGCCTTCTTGCGGCGCCTCTGCGCTAGATGCCTGACGCCCGGCGGAATCGACATCGGTGGTGGATATCCCATGCGCTACCTTCAGAGGTTCGATCCAGTTGCATATAGTCGTGGCGTCCATTGGGACAGCGTAGCAAAACCCGGCAACTATCCTTACGTTCCAGAGCTTGCTGGAGCCCATCACGCGGCTGCGGTGATCCAGACCGCTCTAGCCGACCCGGAAGACCGCGACTTCCTCCACCGTCACCGGCTGCCGATCCTACTTCAGCCTGGTCGCTCGCTTCTAGACCAGTGTGGGATCAGCGCCTTCAATGTGATCGACGTGAAGGACCTCGGAAACCGTCGATTCGGGGTAGTGCTTGATGGTATGTCGTTTTCACTCTCAGAAACCTGGTTTGGCGCCGATTTCGTGCCGTCTCCGGTGGTCGTGTGGCGAGAAAAACGCGAGGTGCCGCGACACGATGCAAGCTATTTTCTGGTCGGGCGCAGCTGTCTTGAATCCGATGTCATCCGCTGGCGCGGCCTGACAATCGAGGGTGGCATCGCCCCGGGTGATCTTGTCGTTTTCGCCAATACCGCCGGGTACCAAATGGATTCGAATGAGAGTTCGTTCCACCAAATTCCCTTACCCAAAAAGATAGCCGCGGTCCGGCGTCCGTCCGGGTGGAAGATCTTAGCCGACGAAACCCTTAACAAAGAGGGGATTGCCCCCAATGATCGTCAATAGCATTCTTGAAACTATCGGACGCACGCCCATGCTGCACATTCCTTTGCGGTGCGGTGAGGTCGGCCTGTATATTAAATTAGAAATGTTCAATCCTACTGGCTCGATGAAGGACCGTATGGCCTTGAGCATGGTGGACAGCCTGCCTATCACGCTAGATGAAGCCGCTGTCAGAATTGTCGAATCCTCCTCAGGGAATACGGCTAGCGCGTTGGCCATGATCTCCGCTGTCCGCAGACTCGAATTTACCGCCCTCATGGACTCCCATGCAAGTTTAGATAAAATCGTTACTGTCCGTGCATTCGGCAGCAACGTCCGAGTCGTTGGTAGCGGCGATGGCGCCCTAGCCACCGACCAGCGTGACGAGGAGGCCAGGCGGATTGCCATCGAAGATGGCTCTAACTGGACCGAACAGCACAACAACCCCGCCAACGCCGCTGGTTACATGGGACTGGCAGCTGAATTGCTAGATGATCTCGGACCGACAATTACGCATTTCGTGTCTGCCATCGGTACGGGGGGGTCACTCTGCGGGACCGCGCGTGAACTGCGGCTGCATATACCCGAAGTCCAAGTGATTGGCGTGGAACCTGTCGGAAGTATCATCTTTGGCGGTCAGGGCGGGTGCTACCGTCAATCGGGCACTGGTACACCCGAAGGGGCCAATGTGGGCATGGTGATCGATTACGACGCGATAGATTGGGGTCGGAAAGTAAGCGACGACAATGCCTTTTCGATTTGCCACTACCTGGCGCGGCGGCACGGATTGCTTGTCGGGGGCTCGACTGGAGGAGCGATCTACGAGGCGCTCAGCGTGGCCCGTGAAGCGCCGGTTGGATCGCGGATCGTGACCTTGGCCTGCGACAGCGGCACAAAGTACCTGGACACAATCTTCAATCAGGACTGGCTGTCGACTCACGATATTCACTTAATTGACGTTGAGGCGGAATTTGCCGAGCTTTTCGCGAGTGCACCAGCTGTGCCGCAGCCGCCCGCTGAGGACAATTGTCCGCCTACCAAGAGTCTGAGGTCAGGGCACGGCTGAACAAGCTGATGCTGATTTCCTCGAAAACCGCCACATAGAACGCACCGTCGGGGTATTAACCAATGGCAAAAAGAGCACTCATCCTGATTGAAGGCGATTCAACGGGTAATGGTCTGCTGTTCGTCCAGGCGGCCCAGCGTCTTGGCCTTTATCCAATTACCCTGTCGGCTGATCCAACTCAGTACGAGTATCTCGCGGCGGAAAGGACTGAGGCAATCCGTCTCGACACAGACAATCTGGACGCGCTGATCCGCGAATGTTGCCGGCTGCTTGCGACCTATGACATTGCTGGCATTACGAGCCCCTGGGAACCATTCTACGCGACAGCTGGCAAGCTCTGCCGGCATTTCAATCTGCCGGGACCGAACCCCGCATCCACAGAACGATGCTGCGACAAATTCACTCAACGTGAGCTCCTCGCGGGGGCAGGCGTTCCGGTACCTGCTTATCGCGTGGCAGCGAATGCGACGGACGTAGAGAGCTCAGCCGCAGAGATCGGCCTGCCGGTGATTCTCAAGCCAACCGTAGGCAGAGGCAGTAGCGGCGTCCGATTGTGCCGCAACGTCGATGAGCTAGCCGAACACACGGCCTATCTGTTGAGCGGGAAGCACATATGGCGGTCTCTGCCGAGCATACTGGTCGAAGAATTTGCACAGGGCCCTCAATATACCGCCCATACAATGGGAAATGAGGTCATTGGGATTGCCGCCGCTGACTTCGACCCCCTACCGCATTTCGTTTATCGTGGGTTCACCTTTCCAGCCCCGTTAACTGATGACGAGCATGAGCGTATCGTCGATGTTTCACTGAGTTGTTTGCGAGCTCTCGGCCTTGGTTGGGGGCCAACGAACATTGAACTCCGGTGGACAAAGCGTGGCCCGGTCGTCATTGAAGTCAATCCGCGTCTTGCTGGCACGCCCGATCCTCAATTGGTTCATCTGGCCTATGGTGTTGATCTCATCACTGAGCACATCAAGCTTGTCACTGGCAATGAATGGAATTTGCGCAGAAGGCATTCGCACACTGCGGCCGCCCGGTCCCTGGTTCCTGATCGCGATGGCACCCTTGAGTGGATCGACGGCGGCAGTCAAGCAGCTGCTGTACCGGGTGTCGCCGAAGTCAAACTGTATGTTGAACCCAAGACGCCGATCGTCCGGAAAGGCGATGACCGAGACTGGATCGGACATGTTATAGCTGCTTCCCCGAGCCTTGCTCAGACCGAGGCGATACTTCAGCGTGCTGTCGGCTTAATCGATTGGTCAATTACACCATTTCCGACCCGTGACGAATAGAAATAATGCCACCGGCACACCTCCTCATTTCGATTGATGGGTTGGCCAGGAGTGACTTCAAACGCCTTCCTCACCGCCAACAACGAGGCGCCCTATCCTATCGGCCAGTTCTTCGAAGCCTTCCGTCATGCCTCGTAAGCCTTTTTAAGATCCTCGAAAAAAGCGAGCAGTCGGCCTTTGACGCGTTCAAGGCCGCTGAATGAACTTCTATGAACTCACTCAGAAAATTTTGATGTGTTCATTGCCGCTGGCGGTCTGGTGGGGTTTCCATTTCCCTTGGGCTGAGACTGCGTGGCCCTGATGTGCTCGTGCTTGATGGCTGCGATGACGACAATCGTGCAGCACGGGGTGATTTCGGCCTCATTTGGGTCCAGACCAAGGGTCACACCTTCCGACCCTTTGCGCAGCTTTCGCGGAAGGCGGCCAAGATATGGCCGGCCTTTAGTTCGCAGTTGAAAGAATTGAGCGGAATAGACGTCGGCCTGGAGGGCGACGGGGCCTTCTATCTCTGCATGTCGGAGGCGGAATGGAAAGATCGCGCGCAATTGATGAGAAAACAATTCGACGACGATCTTCCCATGGCCGCCGCGTATGAGATGGAGCACGGCGAACTGGACCAGCACATTCCCGGTCTTGGAAATTCGGTGGTCGGTGGCTGTTACGGCCGTCTGGACGGCGCGGTGAACCTTCTGAAGTTCTTCCGGGCGCTACATTCGGCATTTGGTGTAATTGGTGGCGAATACCGCGCATCCAGCGCTGTCACAGGGATCCGGCCAGCCGGGTCCGATTTCCAAGTAACGGCCGGGAACTCGACATATAGCTGCGCCAAATTGGTGCTGCCCGCAGGACTCACGCTGGCCCCCGTGCATGCGCAAGACTTGGAGGCTCGATTTCCGGACTTCTCAAGGAAGAGATCATGAATTTCCGCCCGATATTTGAGGAAGAGGCCGCCAAGCGGACAATCATCCAGGTCAACGGCGTGCCGGTAACCGCCAGGGTTGGCCAAACGCTTGCACTGGCGCTCCTGGAAAACCGCCTCGACCATTTCATCGTCAACCCGATATCGGGAAAACGGCGTCTGCCCTATTGCATGATGGGCGCCTGTTTTGAATGCCGGATCATTGTCAACGGGGTGGCTGACGTTCTGGCCTGCAGAGCTGAAGTTCGTGATGGCATGGTCATCGAAACGCAGGACAATTGCCGTGAAATGACCTGGTCGTCATCGGCGCCGGTCCTGCCGGGTTGGCCGGCGCGTTACTGGCGCACGAACTAGGCCACCCACTTCCGATTGAACAAAGGAAGTCCCTGTGTGTTTTGCCTAACAAACGACCTCAAGTCCGCAACTCTATGAGGATTACTGGCAGACATAACGACCTTTCCGATCTTTCCTCCAAGTTCAAAACACTGCACTTCATCAAGCCCCCGCGTTGTCAGTGCAGCACTACCGATCCTAAGTCCGCCTGCCTTAGATGGGGAAAGCGTGTCAAATGGGATCGGATTCTTATTCGCGACCACCTGAGCTTCTAACAACGAGCTTTCAATTTCACTTCCGGTCGTGCCACACCTCAACACGTTGAGAAGCAGTAGATGCGAGGAAGTGCCGCCAGAAATAAGCGTAACACCTGTATGAACCAAGCCCCGCTCCAAGGCTTTCGCATTTCTCAAAACATCTCTTGCATACTCTCGAAACCGATCAGTCTGTACTTCAGCAAGCAACACCGCACGCGCGGCTATCATGTCCATTTTGGGCGCGCCCTGCAAGCCAGGAAATATTGCCCTGTCGATTTGTTTCGCCAAGCTATTTTTACATAAGATCAAGCCGCCGCCACGTGGTCCCCGCAGGGTTTTGTGTGTGGAAGTCGTAACTATGTCGGCGTGAGGGAAAGGTGAGGGGATCGCGCGTCCCGCTACAAGACCTGCGGTATGTGCTAAATCCACCCAAAGGAGTGCGTCAACCTCTAGTGCGATCTGGTGCATCTTCTCATAATCAATCAATCGCGGATACGATGAACCTCCGCAGATGATTGCTGCAGGTCGATTTTCCAGCGCGATTGATCGCACCTCATCATAATCCAGTTGCTCGTCGGTCTCTGACACTCCGTAGAAACACCATCGAAAATTTTGGCCGCTCGCATGAAAAGGGGCGCCGTGGCTTAAGTGACCGCCGTCCCGAAGCCGCATGGCCATTAGTCCGTCGGGTGGCTGAAAAAGCTCATTCATTATCGCGAAATTGGCAATGGTAGCGCTCATGGCCTGAACATTCGCGTGTTCGCAGCCGAATGCAGATTTTGCTCTCTCGATTGCTAAATTTTCTAGTTGATCAGCATATTCGCAACCTGCGACACACCGCTTACCCGGGTAACCCTCAGCATTTTTGTCTGCAAAGATACTTCCTTCAAAGAACCTGACCGCTGGAGAGGAATAGTTCTCAGAGGCGACCAAGCTTATCTGGGACAGCTGACGATGTTCCTCCAAGCGCACAAGATTGTCGACTTCTATGTCTAACGAAGTGGTAACCGTACCCACTATGGCCTCCTCTTTATAATTCACGATAAACAGTGGCACCTAATATCCCCTCGGCCAATTCGACGAGGGAGCATTCTATACCTTGAACATCACTCAGATCCCTTCCGACGATTACAAAATCAAACGGACCGCTATCTTCATAGCCCTCCACCATCACAACTGCTCCACGTTTGACGGACGAATTGTAGTGCAGTTGTCGTTTTTCAAGCAGATGGACAAGGTCGCGAAATCGAATTCCAATAGGGATGGCGGTTCGAAACAAGACGACGCGCTCACCGTTTTTGACATCAGGTTCTAATCCTAAGGAATTTGATACGGCCCTTATCGAGGAGAAACCTCCGTGTCGCCCGTTTACTTCACACGCGAAGAAGCCGACCTCTTTGGCGTCGACGATATCAACGCTGAAGGGTCCGAAATATCCAGCCTCACGGGCATAGTTACCAAGACTTTGACACCAAGCCAGAACGTCTTTAGGCAGATCATCAACAAGCGTTCTATCCCAATATGCACCTCCGTACCCTGGATTGAACAGGATTGACGCGACGCCTACGAGCTCTACTCTGTCTCTGCCAATGTCGAAATGTACGCCTACCGAAGACTCATTTTCGCTATATGCCTCAACGACTACAGGCTCTTTCTCCGTCGCAATCAATCCTATTTCATGAACCCCTGCACGGATGGAGCTGGCATCACCTTCGCGAATACAAACCGCGCGCGTCGCGCCCTGGAACGATCCTTCGATACTCTTGCAGATGACGAAGTTGCCATCACTTCCTGAATGGCGAGCCACCTTCAGAATTACCTTGTCGGAAACCAACAGGGCTCTGCACACAGCATCCACCACCTCCTGGGCGTTTACGCAGACACTGCCACTTGCAATCGGCACGCCGAGATTAGCCGCAAACTCACGAAATTTTGCCTTGTCGTTAAAACGACGTGTTGCTTCAGGACTTGCCCGAAGGTTCTGACTTGAAAACGTTATGGGAACATTCCCCAAAACTCTTGCAATGCAAATAGATACTTCGTCGGCGATATACGGCTCCAGACACGAAACGCGGTCCGGAGGCAACAAACTCAGGGATTTGGACAAAAGACTGCCAGCCTCGAGGTCTTTTTTCGAAATCGGTAACGGACGCTTGGTGAACGTTGCTGAAGTCGCTAACGACACGATGTTGCTTCCACCCTTGAGGGTATTAACATAGTCTAAAAATGATTGTGATACAGGCGTCGGGGTGATCAGTATGTCGTCGTTCTTGGCAAGCCAAATCATTCTTTTGGCTTCCGATGCATTATTTTGCAAATATTTGTCCGACAACAAGTGTGCTGGTGGAACCATAGTGGCGCAGCCAACATTTCCCAGGATTAAAGCGGTCATCGTGTTCTACCCCATAATCAATCGGCCAACATGTCCGGACGCGTGACTTCCTGCCAACCACCAGTCAATGCAAGCATCAGCAAGGATATTAATTGGGTCGACAATGTCATTGTCGTCTGCAAGATCTCCGCAGATCGCTGACAATTCACTGCAAGCTAGGATGATTTTGTCAGGGTCGAAAGATCTGGCGGCGTGGACAAGTCTCGTTAAATTGTCCTGTGCATCTGTGATGTTCCCGGACTTTACGTCAGCTATGATCTTGATGGCTTCATGCTGAAGTTTCGTGAGGCTGCGAAAAAACTGTTTGCCGAAGGCGTTTTCATTTGGTCTCGCGTAAAGCCCGTTTTGCATAGATGCGATCGTTCCTAGGGAAATTGAGCGAAGGTTGTGTGCTTCGCTGCCATGTGAGTCCTCTATGGCTTGTCTTGTGATCTCTACCATATCGATCAATTTAACTGACAGCGCTTGTTTAATCTCTGTGGCCCAGAGATGTGCAGTATTGCAAGGGATTGCGATTGCTCCGCATCCAGCTTTCTCTAGCCAATACGCGCGTTCCAAAATGTGCAGCAAGGGGGCGTCGCTGCCGCTTGAAATTGCTTGCGAACGATCAGGGATATTGGGAACCGATAGACAAATAAATGGGATGTGATCCTGGTCTCTTTCAACTCGGCTTTTGCGAGCCAGAACCTCCAAGAATTTAGCAGTCGCCAAGCTTCCCATTCCGCCGACCACTCCAAGTGGTTTTCTCTGCCCAAGTAGTCCGGGAGACGGGGAATTACGTCGTGGGATGAGGTCGATCATCGAAATTTCCTATTGTTGAGGTTTTGCGCCACGAATCATCTGTGAGGTCGTTCCGTTTGCGTGTTCTCAATAGCCATATGTTCTCTACCTGCTTCGCCGTCGTGCGGGATGCCCGGCATCGCTGAAGCTATAACGACGCGGATCCGCCTAGAATTGCCGAGCTTGTTGACGCACGACGAGCGTTCCAAAAATCGTGCCAACTGCGCAGAAAGAGCCCTGGATAAAGTTTTGATATTAAGATCAGCTATTTAACGGTTACGAACGTTGGCCACCACTATGTAGCGGGCGCGACAGACTCGACAGGGCATGTCGCTTGTCGATGGCCGGGTAGAGACAGCGCCAGTGCCGGAATTTCAATCGAACCGGCCCGCAGATTGGGGTCGGAACAAGGTGCGCCGGGAGACCGGCAAGGAGTAGATGGTGAAAGTCCATGCAATGAAGGAGTAGCTAGAGCACGTCCTGTTTAATCCGGTTCATATCCTGCGGCTTTGAAGTAGTTGGCACATTCGGCTGGGGTGAAGAGGTCGACGACCGCGCCGACCGTGTCCCACAGCGCCTTGATGGTTCTCTCGGCCTTTGCTCGCAGCAGCGCCTTGAGTTTGGCGAAGGCGTTCTCAATCGGATTGAAGTCGGGACTGTAGGGCGGCAGGTAGAGCAGGCTCGCGCCTGCGGCCTCAATCGCGTCGCGCACGCCGGCGGCCTTGTGGGCGGGAAGGTTGTCCATGACGACGACGTCGCCCTCCGACAATGTCGGAACCAGCACCGACATAGGCCAGGAACACGTTGCCGTTCATGGCGCCGTCGTAGACGAAGGGCGCAGTCATGCCCGTCAGCCGCAGCGCTCCGGTGAAGGTCGTGGTCTTCCAGTGGCCATGCGGCACGCCGGCCCGGCAGCGCTCGCCGCGCGGCGCTCTTCCACGCAGGCGGGCATGAGGTGGCAGCGCGCCCATGACCGTGAGTGCACCGACCTAGAAGAACCACCGCTATCCGATCGAAATCGTGGCCCGTGCTGTCTGGCTCTACTTCCGCTTCAATCTGAGCCTGCGCGATGTCGAGGAAATGCTGCTCTATGCGGGATCGTCGTTTCCTCCGAGACCATCCGCCGATGGCGCCGAAAGCAGGGCCCTGATTATGCGCGCCGCATACGCCGCAAGGCACCAACGAAAGACGATGTCTGGCCCTGGATGAAGTCGTGGTGCGCATCAACGGTCAGAAATGCTGGTTGTGGAGAGCGGTTGATCAGGACGGATATGTGCTCGACGAGATTGTCCAGACGCGCCGCGCACCAAGGCCGCCAGGCGCCTGCTGACGGGACTTCTGAAGAAGCAGGGCCTGCCGCCAAAGCGTATGATCACCGACAAATTGCGCTCCTACGGGTGCCAAACGCCAGGTCATGCCGAACGTGGAACACCGCTCGCATAAAGGCTTGAACAACCGGGCGGAGAATTCTCACCTGCCGTTCCGAAAACGGGAGCGAACGCGACAGGGTTTCCGGTCGGTCGGCTCATTGCAGCATTTCGTGTCGATCTTCTCCGCCGTCCGAAGCCTCTTCGTCCCATCGCAGACCAAACCGCTCCGCAGCACGATTCGAACCCATCGACGCCGGGCCATGGCCGCGTGGGAAGCCATAAGCGCACGGCCTGCCTGAAAAGCGAGGTGTCGACCTCACGCGGCCGCATTTCAAACAACGTGACGATGCCCATCCTGCGCATCGTCCTCGATCGCATTCCGCGGCTCGCGACATAACGATGGGGCGCAGACGCCCCGAAACGAACCCGCCGACCGCAACCTGCAAACCCCACCTGCCATCACGACGGATCACCGCCGGCGCCTGACGAGGCTCGCGGAAAAGCGCCCAACAGCGGCCACATCGCCGCTTCAGGCCGCCAAAACCTCAACGCCGTGCATCGAGGCGGCTAAATGGCACGAGGTTTGCCACGATCGTTCCGAGGCTGCAACCCATCGGACACTTCCTTCCCCTCAACCAAACGCTGCAGTCGCCCGTCGGTATGGTGAGTCTATAGCTGAAAGAGGAATCCTGTAAATGAGAAAAATCGTCGCCGCCAAGTTGCACGGCATCACTGTGACCGGAGCAGATCATTTCTAGCCTCGGGCAGCACCTGACCGATAGGCAAGACGCAAAACCTGTCATAGAAGGAACAAGCACAGTGGGTAAACTGATCAAGATAACAGAACAGCCGGACGACTCAGACCGGAAAGCCATTGTTGACCAATTATTTACCTATAATGAGAGCACGGGCGCTGTTTACGACCTCAAGTCATTTGCAATCCTAATCAAGGATCCCAGGAGCGGCGAAACCGCGGGTGGACTTTGGGCAACGTGCTACTATGACTGGCTGCATATCGAATTGATTTTTGTACCCAAGGAATTGCGGGGTCGGAAAATCGGGGCTCGGTTAGTAAGGTCTGCAGAGCGTTGGGCTCTTCGCAGAGGATGTGTCGGAGTGTGGCTAGACACTTTCGAGTTTCAGGCGCCAGCGTTCTATCAGTCTCTCGGTTACGAGACGTTTGGTCACCTGCCCAATTATCCACGAGGATCCCGGCGATATTTCCTACGGAAAGAATTCTCCGAGAGCACTTAGACTCTTCTCTGATTGGGTTCGCTGAGGTCAAGGTGCTCCTGCACTTTCCCGCGCCTCGCGCGCCAACTGCGGCATTGTCGGGCGAAACGACGAGCTTGATGATGACGCACTTGGCTTCGTCACCGCTGACTCTCTCAATCCACAAAAAGCTCGCATCCCGTTGATGCTGGCGCTCACCCAAACATCCGATCCGGTGAAGATCCAGAAATCTTTTGACACCTACTGAGTCAAGAGGCGTGACACTAAAAACCCCACGAGAATCAGAAAATCGATTCAATAAGTGCAACCAGTTGGCGACTTCGCCGCATCCCACTGCACCTCAAAAGTGGATCCGGAAACCAGTCATGGAGCGTTCCGAGAGCAACAGATTACGGCTCTGCACTTCAAAGTAGCCAGATATAGGGAGCATCGCAACGTTCAGTGCTCCCGCGGATGAGAGGAAGGTAGCATGTCGACCGAGAAAAGATCTTACTTTGGGGCTGGTGTGCCGCAGCAACCAGTTGAGGCGGTCTTACGGCACGCGGACGCCCACGTGAACGCAAGCCTTGATCGGCTTTTCCAACTGCTGCGAATCCCTTCCATCTCATGCGATGCGCTATATGCACCGCAATGCCGCGAGGCAGCGTCCTGGGTAGCAAATGAGTTATCAGGCATTGGCTTCGATGCGTCTGTCAGGCCTACAATTGGAAATCCCATGGTGGTCGGGCACCACAAAAAAGCCGACGGCCCACATGTCTTGTTTTACGGCCACTACGATGTTCAACCAGCAGAGCCCTTCGAGGCATGGCAAGCTAACCCGTTTGAGCCTACGCTCAAAACGCAACCTGACGGCGACACCCATATTGTTGCTCGTGGTGCATCGGACGACAAGGGGCAACTTCTAACCTTTATCGAAGCATGTCGCTCCTGGAAGGCTGTGACAGGCGGTCTGCCGATAAGCGTCTCCATGTTCTTCGAAGGAGAGGAAGAGAGCGAAAGCCCGAGTATGGAGTCGTTTTTGGACCAATTCGGATACGAGCTGGCTGCTGATGTGATGTTGCTTTGCGATACATATCTTTGGAAAGATACGGTGCCCGCAATCACCGCGATGTTTCGGGGGATAGTGGAAGAAGAAATCGAAATACGTTGCGCCTTCCGTGACCTGCATTCCGGGGCTTACGGCAATGCCGCGCGCAATCCTATCCAAACCCTAGCCGAGCTGATTGCCAGCCTAAGAGGCGCAAACGGCGAAGTGACAATTGAAGGGTTCTACGACGATATTGAGGAATTGGACGAAGAGGTCAGAAGCCAACTGCTCAAACTGAATTTTGCTGCGGACGCGTTTCTTAGGGATGCAGGGCTATCGCAATCTGCCGGAGACGCCTCCTATTCGGTATTGGAGCAAATTTGGACGCGACCATCTTGCGAAATTAACGGCATTGCAGGGGGATACTACGGCGATGGCGTGAAAACGATTATTCCCTCCAGAGCTGTCGCTAAGATCTCCTTCCGATTGGTGCCTGGGCAAAATCCCGAAAAGATCCAATCCAAGTTTCGTGCGCATATTCGTGCGAGAACCCCTGTCGACTGCAAAGTGGAGTTTAAAGGGCACGGAGGCAGTCCTGCATGGGTTATTTCGCCAAGAAGCCACTTTCTTGCCAGCGCACGTGCTGCGTTGAAACAGGAATGGGGCTGTGAACCTGTGCTGATCGGGAGTGGCGGGTCAATTCCAATTGTCGGCGTGGTTAAGCATCGGTTGGGGCTCGAATCTCTGCCTATCGGTTTCGCGAGATCCGATAATCGCCACCACAGTCCGAACGAAAAATACGATCTTTCCAGCTTTCAAAAGGGAATTCGCTCATGGATTCGGATCCTCGCCGAGTTCTCCATCCAGAGGCGATTGGGCCAAAAATCTTGACAGGAGATAGCTAGGCCCGGATCGAGCGTGATTGGCCAGCGAGCCATCAATGCAGCCCACGCAAATAAATCCGCGGTGCGAGGCCCTTCTGCATCCCCTCACAGAATGTAGCTGCAACCCTAACAATTCTTCATGGAGTCAACAAATGGACAGCAAGGCAGCAAGAGGGTTGGACCACCTTCCGCTATTTCTATCAAAGCAGCACCCGGAGTTTCTCAAAATTTTCGAAGCTGTTGACGATCATCCTATTGATGATGCGCATTGCCATATAGTGACTGATCGAGATGCGTTCACGACACCGCAGCGGTTCATGGAACGAATGTCGTTGGCCGCGTTTGATCCTATACCTGCATATTTGGCGCGGTTGTCGCAGGGCAAGCGGCTTTAGCCGCTGCCTTCCAGGCTAATGGATCCAATTTATCGATGTGGTGGTACGGCATCTCGGTTAGCAAGCGGTTTTGAGCGAACTGCCACGGGTTCGCGAGCGAGCCCACGATGCGCCTGCAAGGTCAGGAAGCCAATGCGCAGCCCTCACCGGATGGTGCGCTTTAGCCAATGCCTCCTTCGGTAAAGTCGCTGCTAGTCTGCAGTATCGTCTCAGATAGCAACTTTGCTGCCTTTAACAAGGGTTCACGGAAACGCTGAAGCTCGTCAAAGCTGACGCGGGCGACTGGAACGGACACACCAAGACAAGCGATCAAAGTGCCGCCAGGAGCTAGGATTGGAACAGCGCATCCAACCACACCTTTAACTAACTCTTCGTTCGTCCGAGCCCATCCTTCCCGGCGAGTATCCTCTAGAACAACGAGAAGCGCATCAGGATCGGTTATCGTCCTGTCCGTATGCTGCTCCATGTGGAGGGACCGAACCAGCTTTTCACGCGGCTTTATGGGAAGCGTACTCATGTAAATCTTCCCGGTAGACGTACAATAAATGGGCGCGCTATGCCCAGGGTCAAACTGTAGTCCATGGGGAGCTTTAACCCGTACGCTGTCGACATAGACTACTTCATTGTTTCTAACGATTCCAATTTCGCATTGCTCGCCAATTTCTGCTGCGACATTCTGAAGAACTGCGTGGCGTCGTGCCGTTCGAAAGGCTGAGCCAATCGTCTTACCCGCAAGCACGACTAGGTTGTTTCCGACAACGAATCGTTTTGTGCCCGCCGCGCGCTGGAGCAGTCCGCGGGACTCGAGATTACTGATCAATCTGTGAGCTGTTGGCAAGGGCAGGTCGAGATTCTTGGCAATGTCCGCCGCAGCAACTGCTTTTAGTTGCGTAGCCACGAAATCAAGAATTGCAAATGTGCGATCCAATGGACCATCCGAATTGACTGTTGAGCTCATAATATCTCGCGTTGGGGTGAGGGGACAAAAAATGTGAGAAAATAATTCCCGAAATTTGATTATAGCCGCGATCCTCGGATTTGAGAATGCCTCACACGACCTTGAAAGCACCGGCTATCGGGGCGTTTAACGGCCACGAAACTCTCCAAGATCTGCAACGACCTGCGGTTAGGTGGATGCGACACCGAAATACCGCGTATAGGCGACATCGAGGATGCGGTTGACCAAGCTCGAGAAGCTGTGTCCGGCGGTCTTCGCGGCCAGGACATACGGGCTCCGCATACCGAGTCCAGGCACGGTGTTGATCTCCAGGACAAAGGGCTGGCCGGAGCGGTCGATCCGGAGATCGACACGGGCGTAATCCCGGCAGTGGCAGGCACGGAAGGTCGCAACCGAAATATCCCGAAGCCTCGTCGCAAGCTTATCGCCGATGTGCGCCGGGCAAATACTCTTCGTCGCCGCAATCGCATCCCCAACCAGAAGACGCGTTTCGTGGTTGCCGAAATCCTGCTCCACCAGAGGCAACACCTCGAGTTCTCCGTTTCCTAGCAGCGCGATGGTGATTTCTCGCCCCTCGATGTATTCTTCCACAAGCGCCTCCTGCGCATACTGTGTGACGACCACTTCTACGGCCTGCCTCAACTGAGCAGGCTCATGTACGACCTGCACTCCGCAACTATCGGATTCGTGACGCGGCTTCACCACCATTGGGAATCGCAGGTCGCCGGTGCTCTCGGTGCCGCGACGCATTACGCGAAAGTTCGGCGTCGGCACGCCGAGATCACAGATGAGCCTCTTGGCGATAACCTTGTCGAGCGCCAATGCATGCCCGAGCGGGCCAGAGCCGGTGTATGGAACACCAGCCATTTCGAGCATGGCCGGAACGTGGGTGAGACGGCACTCGCCCTGAATTCCGTACGCCATGTTGAAAACGATTCCCGAGGGGCGGGCTTCGGGCTCGGGTGGCATGAATCGCTCGAGCGTCGCGAGCAGTTCTTTATCGCCTTGGCACAGCAGGGTATCGTGGCCGCCCTCTTGCAGTGCCGCCGCTACGCTTTTGACCCTCTCGCGGCTGTATTCAGTCGGACAAGGCTGACCGAACCGGTTGATCACGCCCTTATGATCATCGTTCCACACGACAGCTATTCGCATGAGCTTACTCCCTCATTCTTTCGGAGCTCATATAGACCTCCTCGACCGGACACTGGACGGCCGCTACGGGTCGTAACGGATCCTCCACCGTGTCCCGTGCAATCGGCGTGCCGTTGAAGAGGTCCTGAGAAGAGGAACAAGCCATATATTTCGCGCCGCACCGGCGGTATACCCCCCACCGTGTGTCGGGTTCCGAACAGGGACGTCTTCAACCGGATACGGCTGAACACGGCAAGGCGGACGTCGACTGACGACGGTTGGTTCTTGGCACTTGTATGCTCATGCACGAGCCGAGCGACAGCAGCCTGCTTTGGGATGCAGTGCGGGTCATGGTACTGAAAGCGGGCCGATACCTTGGTCGGCGGCTCCGGTTCATCATGGCGCGATCATTGCCGCGCAGCCAAGAAGCGCGTCCCCGCAAGATCCAGTTCACGCGCGGTCGACCCAATCGGGTCCAACTCTATCGCGACTTGATCGCAATCACCCGCACGACCTTGGCCTATCTGAAGCAGGCGAGCGAGCGATTGGCCATGGCGAGCACTCCGCTCATCGCACTGTGGCAGCTCCAGGTTCGTCACTATCGGCCGATGATCGAACGCATCATCAGACAGAGCGAGCGGCGGGTGTTGGCCGGCGAGCCGGTGCCGGCCGGCGAGAAGTTGGTCAGCCTCTTCGAGCCGCATGCCGATTCATCGTCAAAGGCAGCCGCGACACCAAGTACGGCCACAAACTCAACCTGACCACCGGCAGGAGCGGCCTGTTCCTCGATCTGGTGATCGAAGCAGGCAACTCGGCCGACAGTGACCGCTTGCTGCCGATGCTGGAGCGCCACATCGCCGTCTATGGGCAAGCGCCGCGGCAAGCGGCGGCCGATGGCGGCTTCGCCACGCGCAACAACCTGGCCACGGCGATGGCTTGGGGCGTCTCCAACATGGCCTTCCACAAGAAAACCGGCCTACCGGATCGAGGACATGGTCAGAAGCAAGTGGGTCTATCGCAAGCTACGCAACTTCCGTGCCGGCATCGAAGCTGGCATCTCTTGCCTCAAACGCGCTTACGGCTTGGGACGCTGCACCTGGCGCGGACCTGACCACTTCAGACCTACGTCTGGTCCTCGGTCGTGGCTTACAACCTCGCCCTCTTCACTCGCCTCCAGTCAACCTGATCCCAACCCGGCATTGCTGCTGTCTCCGGCAAACGCCGCCCGCGGTGGCGTGTGCCTGATCGATGACACCATCTTGTCGACAATTAGTGCTCTTGATCCTGTCCATGCCCGTCAAAGGCGCCTTTCAGGTCAGCACAAGATTCTTGTAAACGCCGAGAAATACGCACATTTGTGGACGGAAACGAGACTAGCCTCGTTTGCATTGGGAGGTCACTCCGCTGGCCCCTCGGGGCACGGGAACGGGACGCCGATATCGAAGGGAGCTTGCCGGGCGCGAGAGATGCTCTCGCGTACTTGTATGCGGTGGGCTCTGAGGCCCGAACCATGATCAGTGATGCGCATCCCGAGCCCGACCCGGCCCGCCTCGCGCAGCGGTGTCAGCAGCTTCTCGAAACGATACCACTTCGGCATGCCGGACGAGCGGTCGACCAACGAATTACGCAACGGGCGGCCCCTTAAGGAGATAGAACGCATCGTTGATAACGAATCCGTCCAGACCTGTGGCCCGGGCATAAGCTAGCAAGTCGCTTGCACGATTGATGAAGCCGGCACCGTTGAAGTTTAGCGATGTGTTGCAAAGAACACCGACCCCGCTTTTCGCCTTGAACGCGGTAAGCAGCTGAAAGAGGCGCTTGTTCTGGTCCCGCGAAACTGTTTGGGCCCGCGCTGTGCCGTCAGCATGCGTGACAGCCTCCAACCGGCTATCGAGAACCTTCTGGAAGAAAAGCATGTAGGGCGACGGGCGTGTCAAGTCGAAGTGGAGCGCGACATCTCCCTCCAGGCAAACCGGCGCGATCGGACGGAAACCTTCCCGGTTCTTGATGCGGTTTAAGCGCTCATGGGCTGCCTTTGAAAAAGGCGCCGCGAGAATTGACCGGTTGCCGAGCGCCCGTGGCCCGATTTCGCAATTTCCCTGTACCCAGCCGATCACCTTGTCATCGAGCAACGCCGAAGCTACCTGACCGTAGTCGAGTGGATGGACCTCGAGCCCCGTGTGGTCAATTTCGTCAAGTGTGAAGGGCTGGCCTGAATAGACGTTCCATTTGATCTTAGCATTGCCTGTGAAATGCCGCATCGCGTCGACAGCGGTCCCAATCGCCGAGCCTGTATCGTTTGCGCATGGCGGAATGAAAACGTCGGAAAAAAGATTCGTTTCGAGCCAACGGCGATTCCAGTCGCAGTTCAATCCACACCCGCCTGAAATCAGCAGCGGGTAGCCCTTTGTCAGGTTCTTCTTCGCGAAAGTGTGGAACGAATCGAAGATGGCGTCCGAAAAACGCTTGGCGAGGTTGGTGAACTTCTGGTGTGTTACGCCAATGTTGTAGTAGGGCGAATCCCGCAAATCCTCCTTGCCCAACGAGTACAGAACAATGTCGCGTGGAAGCAAGAAGTCCATCAGCGCCTGCTCGTCCCGGTCGGGCCCGCCGGTCTGGCCGTAGGCGCAAAGCGCCATTAGCTTGCCGGCGTCTTCGTAGCGCAACTGTAATTTGGGCAAGGTGAATTTCGGATCGGCCAGCGCGTAGAGGAAAGCATACTTGCTGCCAGGGCGAGCCATCACTTGTCCCAAATGCACAACCTGCAGACGCTCATCGATTTCATAGAAATCGCCGAGGTCCCCTTCCCAGATTAACGCATAACAGGGCATTCCGACGGGGAACGGCGACATGCCGTAGGAGCCCCAGAGATGGGAGCGCTCGTGCGTCGAGGAATAGAAATGCACCTTGCGGCCGAAAATGGTCCTCTCGCCGACAACAGCCGATCCCTGCGCTATACCGTAGTAGCCTGCCGCGACGGAGCGCCCTGTGTTCTCCCACCCACCGACGGCAATCACATCCGGAAGGGCGTCCAGGCGGCCAGCGGCATCGAGGACCGTTATCGGGGTAATGGTCGAATATCTCGGAAAACTATCCTTCTCAGCCTCGTACGAATAGATGAGCTCGGCTGCTGATGCATCCAGTGCTGCAATCGCGCCATCATGGCCCGGCTTGAACGACATTATCCTCATGTTGCCAAACTCCTAGTAATGAAAGGTAATAACGTGGGATGTAGGGAAATATTATTTCGATCCGACTCTCTACTCAAACAAATCAGCTATATCTCTTAATTCACTTAGTTTCTGTCAGATGAAGAAAGCACGAATTTCTATCGCTCATCTCCGTTGGTTGAGGGCAAGACCGTCACGACGGCTTCTCAAAATTGATGTGCAAATGACGTGCCATCCTGAGGATGTAGCTGTGCGCTGATACTCAGGTTGGGCTGGCGCACCTTCTCGTTGCGCTCGTCCTCTTTTTGCTTGAGGGCCGCTTGCTTGAGGGCTGGGCACGAAATGCAAAACGTTTCGCCTATGGTGCGTCCGTTCGATAGTGGACAGTTTGGGCCAAAAGCGACAATATTATTTTCATGGGGTCGAGACACCATGTGGAGTGGCGCCGGCGCGAGCGCTGCCGCCCGAGCCGCTTTGACGAGCATGCCGCTCAAGCGCGGCTCGGTGATCCCGGCGACACTCGTCACCGGCAGGAGTGCGAAGGTCGCAGCGAAATCGAAGTTGGATCTGTGGAGGTTTGCTCAGACGGGGCCGGTCTGGTCGGTGATGCGGCTTTATGTGGACTCGACCTCCTCGGGCAAGGTGACCCGGATGTGGCGGCCTGGCCGAGCGCCGTCGTCGGGCACATTTGACGTTCGACGTTGCAGGCCTCAGGGTGCCGCCGATCCGAGATGAGGCCCTGCGGCGTGCGCATTCGGACCAGCGCAACGATGGCTGGCGCGCGTGCCGAACAAGTCGACGTCGGCTTCGGAGAAGCCATCACGCCAGAGCCGATCGAAATCCAGTATCGTGCCTTGTTGGACGCGCCCTCGCCTCGCCTGCGCGCCTATCCGCTGGAGACCGTCGTCGCTAAAAAGTTCGAGGCCCTTCTGACGCTCGGCGTCGCCAACAACCGCATGAAGGACTTCTGCGATCTCTGGATGGTCGGGCAGACCTTCGAGTTCGATCGGGTCTCTTCTCGCGGCTACGCTCCGGTACACTCTCGCGCGACGCCACACGCCCTGACCGGCGAAAACGCCGACAGATCTGAGCAAACAGTTCGCGGCTGACAAGGCCGCGCAGCGGCGGGCTTTCCTGGGGCGGGAAGGTCTGGGAGCAGCGTCTGACGCCTTCGTCCGTCTCATCGACGACCTTAGCGCCTTTGCTGACCTTCCACGACTGACCAGCCGACCGGTGGATGCCCGGTCGGCCCATGGCCCCCCTACGATGCGCGAGATGGTAAAAGTGATCTCGGCCGCGACGGAGCTCACCGGCAACGTCGACAAGGCGATCTACTGGTATCGCAACGAACCGATCGCCGACTATGGCCATCGCACGGCTGCCGAGCTCGTCGCCGACGGCCAGGTCGAAGCAGTCCTGGCCTTCATCCGAGATCTCGAGAACGGGGCGCGCGGGTGAAGGTCACCCGCATCGGGCTGGACGAGATCTTCCATCGCTATCTGACACCCAAATGGGCCTTCCTGCCCACCAGCGGTGCAGGCGCGGCGATTGACGGCGATCGTTTCAACCGGCCAGGCGTCGAAGCGATCTATCTGTCCCGTTCGACCCAGATAGCTCTTAACGAATATAAGCAGGGTGCCAGCATCTCCCCGCCAGCCACTCTTGCGGGTTACAAGATCACGCTCGCCTAGGTGGCCGACCTTTCGGGGGGGGGTCGACCCGGACATCTGGGACGGCGCTTGGCGGGTATGGGATTGTGCCTGGCGCCAGATCGCTCGCATCGACAAGAAAATCCCGCCATCGTGGAAGCTCGCGGACCTGATCATCACGGCCGGGCGGTTCGACAGAAACGGGCCACCGATCCTGGGCAACGTCGCCGTATCGCTCGCGCATCTCGATGGCGAACCACGCGCTGGCCGCTTCGCCGTTCACAGCAGATCGTTGCGCAGAGGCGCCCGGCGTCGCTTCGAGACCGGGATGTAGTGGAGCTGCTCGAGCCCTGATTTCGTTATCCGTTCCGCACCAGACCTCGCGGCGGCTACGGCCGCCGCGGAGACGATCGCCACGATCTCGCCGATCAGTCCCTCGGAGAGAGCTGGAAGATCATTCGCGCCTGCGGTTCATCTGAAAGATCGGAAGCACGGGTGAGAGGCAACGCCGCTTCGAGACTGTCGAGGAGCGTGAGGAATTCCTCGCCATATTGCCATCGTGGCACCGCGAGCAGGTCGAACCGGCTCGCCATTTCGTCGGTCGCGTTGATGAAATCGTAGACGGCGACCTCGCCGATCAGAACAGGAGAGATGTCGTATTGGCGGCCGATCCGTCTCAGGAACGCAAGAACCGCCTCGACGTCTCGCGTTTGTGGAATTCGTCGAAGATCAGGATTTTGGGCTTCAGGCTGTCGAGGAGATGATCAAGCTGCTCGGCTTTACGGCCGACGTTCTGGCCGGTGCTGACCGGAGCACGCAATGCCTGCAGGAAGCTTCCATAAAAATGGGCAAGTCCGGCCCCCTCACGCGTCTGGACCACCCAAACCCGCTGCTGCTCGGCGGCTTTCAGATGTTCGACGGCACAAACCGTTCCGCAATCATCGTCTTGCCGTTGGCATAGGGGCCGGCCAGCTTCAGTCTGCGGGTCCGCCGGCCCAGGCACAGGGCCTCTATTCGTCGGCGTCGGCGTTATTTTCGCCGTCGTCTGCAAATCCTGGCAAGATGTCGCCTGCGAGCAGCTTCTCCTTCGAGAGCAATCCGGCATCCTCGAGCGCCTCAAAATCCGGCAGGTCGCGCAGCGTGTCGAGCCCGAACTCCAGCAGGAATTCTTTTGTCGTCACGTAGGTGTAAGGTGCACCCGGCGTTGGGCTACGCGGACCGGAAGCGATCAGGCCGGCACCGCGCAGATGACCGATAAAATCGCGACTGATCTCCTTGCCGAAGAACGACGACAACTCGGCACGGGTGATCGGCTGGAAATAACCGATGCACATCAGCACCAGCACGTCTGACTGCGTCAGGTCCACGGCGCGCCCGTTGCTGCCGGCGGTGCCAAATGCACTGCGGATGGCATCGGCATAGGCCGGCCGGGTCAGGTGCCGAAAACCGCCAGCGACGGCGACCAGGTCATAGGGCCGGCCGCGCAGCTCCTCACGGATGTCGTCGATCAGAAGGTCAATGCTGCAACTCTTGCCGACGATCTTTCCCAGCGTCTCACGGCCGACCGGCTCGCTCGCCGCAAAGATGGTCGCCTCGACGCGATGCATCCATTCGCGCCAGCGCGCCTCCGGCGGCAGATGATCCAGCTCGCGGTCGAACAGCTGGTCAGCTGATCGCCGTTCGCCCGATCGACGGTCATCTGACCGGCTCCCTCCTCGTCTGCGCGCTGTCTCCGCCATCGTCGTCACAGTCCGTAGATGCGGAAGGTTGGGCGGCCCGACAGCTCGCGCACGGCACCGAGTTCGACCAGCCGGTCGAACAGCCGGCGCAGGCCGCGGTCGCTCATGCCGGCGATCTTTTCCGAGGCAACGATCGCGTCGTCGGACAAGAGCTTTTCGACAACCGCATCCGCCGCCTTGGCCCTGAGTTTCGGCGCAACGGCAAGCAGCCGGCCCGCGCGGCGCTCGAGCTCAGCGGAAAGATCAATCGCACGCAGCGCAGCGCGCGCCTGCGCGGCCAGCAGACTTTTGGCCCGGTCGGATTCCGCTTCGGCACCCGCAGCCAGAGCGGCAGCCACTGGTCGACGCGCCCGGCCCGTACCCACAACTAAGGTCGCGTCGGCGCCCAACAAAGGGATTGCATGTGTCCAGCCCAGCCGTTGCGCCAGCAGGGCGTCCGCGAGCCAACATCCGACGGCTCGTGCGAACCCATACCTTTCGGCGGCCGTGAACGCGCCGATCAGCATGCCGACGATTCCGATGCCCGCGGAAAGCTGTCGAAGCTCGTCCGCCAGTTCGCCGACTGCGTCGTCGTCGCGGCGGAGACCGAGGTCATCCAGCACCGCGCCGATGCTCGCCTCGGTCAGCAGTTTCTCGGCAGGCGTGCCGGCCAGCCGGCGCCAGGCACGCAGCATCGATCCGGCGGGCCCGAGGGTCGTAGACCCGGACAAAATATCACCAGGACGGGCGAGCAGCATCGCGTCGCGCAATGCCGCTTCATCCTCGACGCGGCCTGCCTGCTTTGCCGTTACCGCGGCCGCCGAAAGTGCCAGCCGCTGCCGCCAGGCGCCGGCCCACTGCTCCTGCCGGCGGACCACCGCATCGAGCGCGGCGAGGGCGGCACCTGCGGTGAGCGCTATGTCCTCAGCATCTTTTCCCGCAAGGCCTTGCACGTCGAGAACGGCTCGGCGCAGCCAGGCCGGGACGGGGACCGCCGGAGTAACGGCTGTCGCGCCATGAAGCGTGCCGGGGTGGCGCGGAGAGGATTTAGGCCGCAGAATCATCGCAGACATGATGAACAAAGGCGGCGCTTTTGGCAATAAATCGTACATTAACCGCCGCGCTTGTCGGCAGGCGATAATGAATGATAATCTTGCACTATCAATCGTTCTGCTGGTTTCGACTATTGGCTTATTATAACCTATATTAAACTAGACATGTCGTAACTTCTGTTGCAAGTTTGTTCGTGTCAATCGTCCGGCTTACGCAATTTCTGTAATCAACACGAATTGCGAACATCATTAAGCTTGAACTTGCTACCTCAAGTCTGCTTTGCGCCCAATGTCGGACATTGAGCAAACCCTGACCTTTTGCTAAAAGCTGATATTGCGTGCGAATATCTCGATCGCGGCTAGCTTCGGCGTAGACCGCTCTGACGCAGCCGACCCGTCCCGGTACGATATGGCTGAAATGGTTGGAGCAGGTGCCTCGTCTGCAGATCGGCGCACGGCATCGAGTGCATCAAGCCAGCAGGAAGAGCGACATGGGAGGATAGTTCGATAACTTCGTAAAGCAGACAAGGTCGATCAGACACCCCCATGCCCGAAACCTTCCCCTGCCCCGTCATCTCGGGCAGGCCGAGCTGGCCAACCACGTTGAGCGCGCCTTGCTTCGAGACTTTTAGCACCTCCTGAATCATGCCGGTGGAGACGATCGGCCGCGAGAGCGCAAGCTCAAGGAGGTCAGGCAATTTCGAGCTGGCGCGGCGTTCGCGCAACCGCCGCTCCATCTGGTTTTTCGCCAGCACCAATCGATCGTGCTCCTTCAGCCCGGCGAGCGCCGCTTCGTGGATCGCGTCGAGCGAGGCCAACAGCCGGTCGCTCCGATTGCGCGAGTGACCCCCGGAAACGGTCCAGGAAAAAAGTGCAGGGGCACCTCTGCCGCGTGGTTTCGGCGGACGGCATTTCGCAGGTCAACTTTCGACGACTTTTGCCCACCGGCGATCTCCGCAATCCGTCGCCGGCCTGGTACCGCAGCGAGACCGGCTGGGCAGGCTCGAAGTGCGATACGATCCTCGCGATATCAGCCACATCTATATACGGGATCCGGAGACCAGAGAACTTCGCGCTGTCGAGAGGCGCGACGGTGCGCTCGCACCTATGACGTTATGGGACGCTCGAAAGGACGGAGAATTAAACACGCTGCCATGTATCGGTTGAAGGGCTTCATGAATAAATGCCATATGGCGATGGCTTTTTGGGAGCGACCTATGAAACGTCTTAGGGCATGCGCATTGGTTTTCTACAGCATCGCTGCGGCCAGCGGAGCGCAGGCCGCCTGCTACGACATCTCGAAAGGGCAGCCGTCGCAGCTGAGCGGCGAACTCTATCGTCGGATACTTCCCGGGCCGCCGAACTATAAAGACGTGCAGACAGGAGATCAGCCCGAGCCGACTTACTTACTGGAACTGGATGCCGACATCTGCCTTCAGGGCGAGGACTTTGCCGATCCCGAGTCCAGTTTCCGCGAGGTTCACGTCGTGCCGGTCGGCGGCATGGACAGCGCAGTGGCTTCATTGATCGGACGCCGCGTTACTGTCGGCATCGTTGATCGATGGGCTGCGGATAATGCGCATCACCGAGCCCCGCTCATGGCTATTGTCGGGAGCATCGCGCCTGAAGAGGACATCACTGAACAGTACGGCACTCCGGCGACTGTCGTGCGGGCGTTTTACCTGGCCCTCGGCACTGGGGACGGCAAGGAGGCGGCGCGGTTCGTAGTTCCCGGAAAGAGCGCCAAGGGTCCTCTCTCCGCAGCCGCGCTGAGTGGCTTCTACGGAGGGATGCAGGAGCCGCTTAAGCTTCTCGGCATTGAAGCGAAGGCAGACGACTTGTTCTTCGTCAGCTATGCGTTCAGGAAGGGTGCGACGGCATGCTCTGGCCGCGCCGAAGTGACGACAGTAAACGAGGGCGGCAAGGACTACATCGAAGGCATTAAGGCGCTCGACGGTTGCTGATACGATCGCGCGGCTGGACTGTCCAATTGCTAGGGCTTACGCTCGCATATCAACGCCGAAGGCTCTTGGGACATCCCGATCGGGACTTTTTGCTTATCCCCGCCCGCATTCGGTTCGGATTTCCCGCTCGGAAAAGGCCCCGCGGCGGTGCCAGCCTCAATCTCTTCTGTGGCAATCCCGTCTGCGATAGTCGCTTCAACGTCATCGATCCGAAATTCGGTTCCATCTCATCGGGCAGTTCATGGGACCGTGCCCTCCGGAGTTCATTGCCGACAAGCTGAACGAGATACGTCACGCGCACTGACCGCATAGCGCATGGCTCTCGTCGCGCTAGAACAAGTCACTTGCAATAGAGCGGCGGATCCTCTGGTTGTGGTACTTGGATTGATCGGCTCGCCGAGGCGGTCAGAACCGCAAGCTTCCTTGGGTAAGAGGATCCCTGCGAACGCGCAGGCGGGGACCGGACTGTCCATCATCGGGAATGAACGTTATACCAGCCCTCGTGAAGGCGGCCTGCAGCCGCCGCCGCCATTCCAGCGTGACAGTGTCGTCGTCTTGCTCGATCCGCAGGATTGTGCGCTGTCCCACGCCGGAGAGAGACCGACGCAACGAAGTGAGCTTGGTGCTACGCAATCCGGCCAGAATGGGTCACGAAGCTCAAATCCTCTTCGGGCGGCGAAGCCGCATACGACATGTCCCGCACCCGATTAGCACTTCTTGTCGTCACGTGAAGCCGCGGGTCGCTGCTCCGCCCGATCCGATAGTGAAGCGGACATTCACTCGTGGCTAAGCCATATGTCGATGCGGTAGCGGTCAGAACCTTGCATGGGCAATAGACCGTCCGCGCGTGTTCCCACTCCGGCAGGACGAAGGAGCGGACGCATCTCCTCTAGCACCGCTCCGATTCTCCACTCCTCGGCGCTCGGCGAAGCATAGCCAACGGCCTTGGGCACAAGCGCACATTGCGGTGTGGTGTTCCTGTCAAACTGTTCAATCCTGCCCGGAATGAGCCGCAATGACTCAAAAACATATCCGTTGATGGAACTGCGAAGTGAATCCGCGTCGACCGGGGCTCCCCTGCAGACATTGATATAGACCCAGCCTATCGGCCTCGGGTCGCCGGGAATCGACCGATAACTCACCTTGCGGCCGCTGATGTCCGGCGGCTCCGCGCGTGCCACTGCGGGTTTCGGCTGGACGGCGGAAGGCGCCGCGGGCGCGTTTGAGGGAGGACGATACCCAATGATCAGGTTCCGCGTGGCTGCTGTCGACACCCGGCTTTCGCCGGCGGAGCTTACGGCTGCCAAAAGCCGACAAATGCCGTCCTCGGACGAATGATCAAAACCGACGCAGCCCGAACGCGAGGTGCAAAGGGATCGACATGCCTGCAAGGGTGCGATGACCTGTGCGCTGACGATCCCGTTCAATGCGGTCCCGGGATAGTCGAAGAACACTGCCGTGGTCTGCGCGCCGATCGGTTGAATGCCAACCAGAAGGACGAGAGCTGCCAGAGACGAGCCGGCGGCTCCAAGCAGGAGCTCTCGCAATCCGCAGCGAAAAAAATGCGCAAACAATGTTTCCCCCGTCGCTGTTATTCTGTTTCATGTGGGACTTGACCGCCAAAGTCAGCGAAGTTCGCTGACTTTGATGTCATGACTGGCGAGGTGAAGGGCGACTTAGACGGCCAGCCAGGAGCCTCATGACAGATCGCGATCTTTCCCGTTGCCCCATTTTTCTTTTGCCGTCGGCAATGCCCCTGTTGCCCTCGGCAATATCGGCCCGGCGCAACCGTAATCCTCGAGAATTTGCATTTCCAGCCCCAAATGGGGAATGCGCAACGCGAAATTGGAATCAAACTAGAAACTATTGCTAAGACGGTAAATAGGCTGCGGTCCGCTACAGGTTAAGCATCTCAGCCGAATCTACTTGAGGGCTCGTTGACATGGGCGTTTGTTCCGTCGAAATATGCCGGCCAGGGCACCGCATGGTTAAGAATTCATGCGGTATGGGGAAGGTAGCCAATGGCTCGAGGGGGCAACGTCCACTTCGTTCGTTCAACGTCGGCGCGTGCCGACGACGTGTTGGCCATCGCCGGGAAACCGCTGTGGCGTGACTGCGAAACGGCATTCGCCCGCATAGATGAACTGTGCGGGGACAACACGTCACGGCTGTTCGCCGAACCGAACGCCAAGGAGCAGGAGGGTGGCCGCCTGGTCGTGGCATGGTTCAGCAGCTTCGACGACGAGCCGAAGCGGCTAAGCGAACTCGACCGAGGAATGCGGTCTCGGGTTGAGTCGATCTTGGCCGCGCGGATCGAGGCGCTTCGTCCGGCGCTGGCGGACCAGGAAATCGGCGAGACCGTTGGCGCGATGCTCAACGTGGCGGACGAAAATTCGATCGTCGCCGTCGGCGAGAACGCTGTCCTCACGAATTGGGGGGTCCTGCCGGAGGAAGCCCATTCCTCACGCGCTGCATTCGCGCGGCATAGCGAGAAGACGATAGGTCCCTACCTTCCAAGCGGCATATCGCCCCGAGTGCCGGGTCAGACATGGGTTGTCGCCGGAGGTTACGCGACGGCCGGACTGTCTCCCCCGCGACGCGTCATTGCGCCCGACGCTACCGCAGCATCCACCCAAGAGACTCGGACAGCGGTTTCAGCAAGACCCAGTCAGGCTTGGCTTTGGCCCATAGCTGCGCTTTCGTTCGTGTTCGCCGCCTGCCTGATCTACGCGGCTTGGCCAGGCAACCTCGTTTATCCGGTAGCGCTCCCGCCTCCTCCGACAGCTCCGCTCGTGAACAACGAGGAGGTCAACCGGAGTCTTGAAGAGCGGATCGGCAAAATGAAAGCCGAGCTTGCAAAGGCTGCATGCCAGGCAGATTCATCCGTTCTTGGTCCACCGCTCCATGAGGCCGGACATGAAACGGAAAGCGGCGCGTCAGGAGCCGCCAGCGGGCAGGTGCCCGGACCCGGTTCACCGCATTCGCTTCTCGCCACCCTGGACTCGGCCACGGTCCTCGTGCTCGCACCCTCGGCGGACTCGCTCAGCACTGGAAGCGGGTTCTTCGTAAGCCAGCGGGAAATCCTCACCAACAATCACGTTGTCGAAGGCGCCGGGGATACGGTGTTCGTCGCCAGCAAGGCGCTTGGGCGCGCGGTTCCTGCCCGCGTCGTCGCAAGATCCGCAAACAGCGAGACCGGAAATCCGGACTTTGCTCTCCTGCGAGTGGACGAGGCGCCTAGCAATGTAACGCCTCTGCATCTTTCGACGGAAATCGGGAGGCTGGACAGCGTAATTGCGGGAGGCTTTCCATCCTTCGTGATGTCCATGGACAGCACATACCGAGCGATCCTCAATGGCGACACCACCGGGCTGGGCAATCTCGAGATGGTCGTCACGCAGGGCAACGTGATGGCCATGCCTCAGGGCGGGGCGGCGAAGGTCATTACCCATTCCGCGAACATTTCCCCCGGCAACAGCGGAGGTCCCCTTTCGGATGCCTGCGGCCGGGCAGTCGGGGTGAACACCTTCATAGTCCTCGACGGGGAAAACGTTCAGAAGCTGAACTTCTCCCTTGGCGCGAGCGACGCCATCCGGTTCCTGTCCGCCAACGGCGTGACGGTGGCCGCCGCCGATCAGCCATGCAACCCGGCAACGGGGATCGCCGCGGCCGCAGGGCCAACGGAAGGCCCTGCCCAATGAGCCAGTTCGTCGCCACCACGACCCTCAGCCTGATGCGTTCCCTCGGGTCGACCGCGGAGCGCTCGGTCCATCGGCTCCAAGCCGTGCTCGGGCGGGAATTCCCCGGGGGCATCGGGCTGGAGCTGGCCGAACCAGTGCCGCGCAAGGACGGCTCGGGGATCGACTGGTATACCGAGCGCGACGAGCCTCTTGTCCGGCTGACGGAACTTCCGCCCGAAACGGCGGCCGTCTACAAGGCGCGCCTGGACCAATCCGTCCGGGCAGTTCTTCGCGCGGCCGCCGCGCATGAAGCCCGCACCGACCCAGCGGCCCGGTCGACGGCTACCGCGCTGCGCAACGCGGTGACGTTCCCCGACGACGAGAACGTATGGGTTTCCGGCGGCTCCGACGGGAGCGACGGAGTGCTCGTCCTTACGGCATGGGGTTACGAAAAACATGACGCAGAGACCAGTGGCAGGGGGCAGATTGCTGAAGTCGCGCGGGACCGACCGCCGACGGCACCTGTTCCGGATACAGCGGTGGAGCGGCCCGTGCGATCTGCCGGGCCTTCCTGGTGGTGGTCGATCGCCCGCAGGCTTCTTTGGCTTGTTCCCATAGCGCTCGCGGGGGCGACCGCGTGGCTGCTGCTCCCCGCCTGTGGCTTGGTCCTTCCTTTCGGCGTCACCGCGTTCGGAAAGGGCGGAGGCGCTTACTGCGCTCTTGCTTCGCCGCCGCCAGCCGTTGATCGGGCCAGCCTGCGAACACAGGAGCTCATGTCGGAAGAAGCAGTGATCGAAGAACAACTGCGGCGGCATCTGAATTCATGCCAGCCGCCGCCCAGAGCCGAGCAGTCTGATCCGGCGCAGGAAGCAGACAAGCGCGTCGAAAGCGCAGGCGGGGCGGAAGGCCAGACACAGGTGACGCTCATCTGGAACAACCGGACAGACTTGGACCTCTTCGTGAAGTGTCCGGACGGCGGAATGGTGCTTCTGGACGGACAGCCGAAATGCGGCGGCGTGCACGACATCGACATGAACCTCAATGGAGAGAACAACAAGCCGGTCGAACATATAACGTGGGCGAACAAGCCTCCTCCCGGACACTACGAGGTCTACGTGAGGTTGTTCGACAAGCGCGGAGACCCGGCCCAGCGGACCGACTTCAACGTCATTCTCAAGAATGGTGGGGCCACGCAAAGCTACCCGGGCAGCCTGACTCAAGAATCTCACGATGCGTCGCAGATGAAAGTCACGGAGTTCGATGTTCCATGACTGCAGCAAGCCGACACCAGCCTGACAGGACGACTCAATGCTGACCAACCTCGCCGATTTCAGCGACGGATTTACGCTGGTGCCGGACAGCGGCATCCAGTTCGTCGAGTTCGGGTTCGACTTCGACGCTTCTCCGCGCCTGTCGAGGTCGTTCATCGAGCGGCTGTCGCCGGGTGAAACGGGTTCGGATGGAAAGACGCTGATCCGCCTGCTTCCGAACTGGAACGATGACGATCCCGACTCGGACCAGCCGCCCTACCCCCCAAAAGGCGACGACGTGGTGTACGACATCGCGAAATCGAGGGCGCTCGAGACCTTCCTGGACCGTTGGGTGCCGATGCCGTTCTTCAAGATCGAACCCGGGAAAGACCCGCTGGGCAATGAAATATACGCGCAGGGTCCGACCGACTGGGTCCGGGTGAGGGTTACGGAGACCAGGAACGCCCACGGAGACCGGAAGGGAACGCACAGGGCAATCTTCGCATTCGACAGCTCGCTCGCGCCCCGGAAGACGAACCGTCCCTACCTCGCGCCCTGTCCGGAAGACGCGATGCGGACCGAATCGTTCCGGTTCGTCAGCCAGCTTCCCGACATCATCTCGTTCCTGTCCCACAAGGTCGACGTTCCCGGACAAGGTCCCGTGGACGCGCAGAAGTGGCTCGACGACTGGCTGAGGGACATCCTCCACTCCTTCAAGAAGCTGCAGAGGAAAGGCAAGGAGCTGAGGCCCGACGACTTTCCTTTCCAGTTCGAGCACCTCGCCCGGTACATAACCTTCGTCCAGTTTCTCGCCAGCGTGATCAAGCCCGTTCGCGTCACCCTCATCGATACGGTCAGCGACAACAGGAACGTTCATCCGGTTGATGTCGACCTGGTGCTCGACATCGGGAACTCGCGGTCGTGCGGAATTCTGATCCAGTCGTTCCCCGACGACGTGAACGTCGACCTCAACAACTCCGTTGTCCTGGAACTGCGCGATCTCTCCAAGCCCGAACTCGTCTATCGTGATCCGTTCGAGAGCCAGTGCGAGCTGGTGGCTGGGGAATTCGGCGCGGAAGACATCGCCAGGCGGTCTGGCCGCCCCCGGGCGTTCTTCTGGCCAAGCCTGCTCCGCATCGGCCCCGAAGCCTCGCGCCTGCGCGGGGAGTCGGAAGGCACCGAGGCTGCGACGGGACTTTCTTCGCCGAAGCGGTACCTGTGGAGTTCCGATCCGGTTCTCCAGGAGTGGAAGTTCCGTTCGGCCTCGGCGGGCCATGCGGGGACGGAGCCGCTGATCGAGCGCTCCATGTACCGCTTCATAAACGACCGCGGCGACGTCCTCGAGCAGCTCGAGAGCGACAGGCGGCAGTTCAGGCTGAAAGTCAAAGAGAGCGAACTTCAGACGGCGAGCCGCTTCTGCTTCTCGAGGTCGTCCTTCTTCACGTTCATGCTCGTCGAAATCATCGCGCAGGCGATGTCGATGATGAACAACCCCGGCACCCGCCGGGAGAGGAGGCTCAAAGACTCTCCACGCCGCCTGCGGAGGATCATCCTGACGATCCCGTCAGCGACCCCGATTCAGGAGCAGCGCATCCTCCGGTCGCGCGCGGAAGCCGCGGTGAAGCTTCTCTGGTCCCTCTCGGGATGGGGCGACAGCGACAGCGGCATAAACAACCAGCGCCCGGAAATCCACTGCTCCTGGGACGAGGCAAGTTCGGTTCATCTCGTCTATCTCTACGGCGAGGCTGTGCACAAGCTGGGCGGGTCGATCAGGACGTTGTTCGACATGCTCGGCAAGGACAGGGAGAGGCCGAAAACGCTCCCGCCTTCCAAGCCCAAGGAGAAGCTCGAACGGTCGCTGCGCGTCGCCAGCGTCGACGTGGGCGGCGGCACCACCGACCTCATGGTTACGACCTACTTCCAGACGGACAACGTCGCCCTGTTCCCCGACCAGAACTTCCGGGAGGGGTTCCGCATCGCGGGCGACGACCTCCTCAAGGTGGTTATCGAGCGGCTTGTCATACCGAGGCTCGAGGAAGGGCTCGCCCAAGCGGGCCTTCGGAATGCGCGGAACTATCTCAAGGACCGCTTCGCCGGCGACAATCCGAACATGTCCGAGCAGGAAAAGCACCTGCGCCGCCAGTTCGTGCTGCAGGTCCTGCAGCCAATCGCCATCGCGGTCCTGTCCGAATGCGAAGCCATGCCGGCGACGAGCCGTAAGACGGAAATCCGCAAGGCGGGCAGTTTCTTCGAGACCGGGGGGCGGACGACGGCCGGAGGCGACATTCCGGTAGACGCGCGCATTCTCGGATATCTCAAGGACAACATAAGCGCACTCGGGGCGGGAGAGTTCACGGTCGCTGACTGCGACATAGCGGTCGACCCACTGGCGGTCGAGGAGTGCGTCCTGTCGATCTTCGACGGCGTCTTCGACAACATCGCGGAAGCGATCAATCATCTGGACGCTGACGTGGTGCTCCTGACCGGGCGGCCGATGCGCCTGCCACAGATGATTAGCCTGTTCATGAACAAGATGTCGGTCCGGCCTGACCGCGTCATCCCGATCAAGGACTATCGCGTCGGCACGTGGTATCCGTTCCGGGGCGTCAGCAACACGCACATCGACGACCCAAAGACGACCGCGGTCGTGGGCGCCATGCTGTGCGCGCTCTCGGAGCGGCAGATCACCAACTTCACCCTCTACTCCCAGTACCTCCGGATGAAGTCGACGGCCCGGTACATCGGGCGGCTTCAGGGCAGCTCGGCGCTGCCGGACGAAACCCTGCTTTTCTCGGACATCGACCTCGATGCCGCAACGGCGGAAGCCGAGGCGGAGTTCGACTACCACAGTCCGCTTCGCATTGGCTTCAGGCAGCTTCCGCTGGAGCGTTGGGTGGCGACTCCCCTCTACAAGCTGACGACCGCGCAGACGCGGTCGGCGCGGAGCGTGCGAAAGCCGGTCCGCGTCACGATCGCGCGCAACGTGCAGGCGCCGGAAGACGACGAGGCGAACGAGATCGCACTTCTTACGAGCGAGGCGACCCGCGAGGAATTCGTGATCCAGGACGCGGAGGACGCCGACGGGTCTCCAGTCAAACGCATCATGGAGCTGAAGCTGGACACGCTCGCGGTCGAGGCGGGCGACGGCTACTGGCTCGATACCGGAATTATCTCCATCCAGTGAAAGCTGAAGGCATGCGTAAAGAGTTGAAGAAGACCTGCGACACGGCGCTGAAATCGGCGCAGGAGGGCCTTGCCTGGATAGGAGCCTCCGCAAACGCGGAGCGGGTCGGCAGCACGCGCTCGGGCGCCGAGCAGCAGCTCAGGAAGTCCATCGTTGCCACCCGAAAGGCGATGCTGGCCATCGACCGCCCCATGTGTGTCGGGGTGTTCGGCCCCAGCCAGGCTGGCAAGTCCTATCTGGTGTCGGTCCTCGCCCGCAACGGAAGCGCGCCCTTGATGGCCCGTTTCGGCGATCTCGGGCGGGAGGTCGACTTCATTCGGGAGATCAACCCCGGTGGAGATCGGGAGTCCACCGGGCTTGTCACCCGCTTTTCCATTCGCGAAGAACCAAGTCCGGCCGGCGCGCCCGTTGTACTGAGGATGCTGAGCGAAACGGACGTGGCCAAGGTCCTGGGCAACAGTTTCTTCCTTGACGGAGACGCGAAAAAACGCGCGCCGCTGACTTCCGATACCGTCCTGTCCGCCCTGGAAAGGGCGAAGAGCCGGGCGATGCCGCAGGCAGCTTCGGATGGCCTGGCGGAGGAGGACGTGTGGGACCTTCAGGAGTATTTCGAGAAGCAGTTCGCAGGGTTGCCGAACATCGAGACGCTTGGGGCCTACTGGGAGGAAGCGGCCTTCCTTGCCTCCCGGCTTTCCATTGCCGACCGCGGCGACCTTTTTTCCGTGCTATGGGGCGGACTGCAGAAAGTTACCGATCTCTACATTGAACTCGTCACCGCCCTTGAGAGCCTTGGGTTCGCCAAGGACGCCTACTGCCCTGTCGAGGCGCTGGTTCCCCGGGAAAGCAGCATCATAGACGTCGAGACGCTGCGGGGGCTCGGAAAATCCGGCCAGGACGAGCTGCTGATCAGGCCGATGAAAGGATCGACGGTTTCGTTGCCGAGACCCGTGATCGCCGCATTGGTGGCTGAGCTCCGGATTGCGATATCGGAACAGCCATGGCCATTCTTCGAGCACACTGACCTCCTGGACTTCCCGGGCGCTCGCAGCAGGCAGAAGGTGGACCTTCAGGCCTTCATCGACGGCAACCCCGACGCGCTCAAGGAGCTCTTTGTCCGGGGCAAAGTCGCCTACCTCTTCGACCGCTACGTGGCAGAGCAGGAACTTTCGAGCATGCTGCTCTGCATCAAGCCTTCGAACCAGGACGTCGCGACTCTTCCGGACATGATCGACGACTGGATCAGGACCTCGCACGGCGAAGGCCCGTTCGATCGCGCCCGGACCGAGACTGCGCTGTTCCTGGTGCTGACGATGTTCGACATGCACTTCAGCGAAAAGGCGGGCGAGGAGGGACAGAGCCTGGCGGATCGTTTCAGCGCGCGCCTGGGCGCCTCGCTGACGCGGTTTTTCGGCAAGGCCCACAAGTGGCCGTTTGAATGGATGCCGGACAAGCCTTTCAACAACTCCTACTGGCTGCGCAACCCGAATTTCAAGGCAGAGTCCCTGATCAAGTACAAGGGCGGCACCGAGATCGAGATTTTGCCCGACAAGGTTGCGAAGGTCGCCGCCCTGCGAGAGGCCTATCTTGAGGTCAGTGAAGTCCAGCAGCATTTCCGGGAGCCGGCCAAGGCCTTTGACGAGGCCCTTAGGCTGAACGATGGCGGCGTAAGCTATCTGGCGGAGAACCTTGCGGCCATCTGCCGTCCCGACATCAAGTATGGACAGATACGAGGCCGCGTCGGGAACATAGCCCACGATATCCGCCGCGTGCTCGCTCCGTATTTCATCGAAAGCGACATCAACAAACGCATCGCCGAGCGTCGGGAAGTCTCCGACCAGATTCTCGCAAACCTCACCGAGGTCTGGGAGCGGGACCAGTTCGGGACCGCCATGAAGATGCTGCAGATATCGCAGAACGGAATCTCCGAACATCTTCACATCGAGTACGGAAACCGCCTCAAGCGTCAGAACGCGTCGGAGGAAGGTTCCGAAGGACGGACCGAAGCCGCGGCGAAAAAGCGCCCGCCGCCTCCGCGGCCCGGCGCTCCTCCTTTGCCAGGGAGCAAGAAGAAGGTGGCCGCCGCCGCGGTTTCCTCCGGGGAGTCGGTTTCGCAGAAAGCGCTGCCGCGCGAAGCCTATCTCGCCCGCTCGGCCATCAGGCATTGGACGGACGGCCTTTTCGCACTCGCGAGAAACGACAATGCGCTGCAGGCCATTGGTCTCGGGCAGGAGTCCGCGAGCGAGCTGGTCGCCGAGCTTACCGCCGCTGCGCGGCGGTCGGGACTCGAAGAACGCATAGCCGGGGATCTCGCCAAGCTCTCGGGAAGTTCCGTCGAAAGGTCCGACATCCTGCTGGAGAAGGCTGGCTTTCTCGCGACGAGCCACATCAACCGTTTCGTCAGCACGCTTGGCTTCGACGCGATGCCCGAGAACAAGCGGCCACTGGCTCCTGACGGCACTGAGAACGGAGAAATCAGGGTGTTTGCTCGCCGTCCGAGCGTTTCCGACTGCGACGGGCTTGGCGTGGAGCGGCGGAACTTCTCCTACCTCGCGCTCTCGGAATGGATGTACGCGTTCCACCAGGTGGTTACCGACAACGTCCTCTCGGGCGAAGGGATCACCATCAACGTCGAGGAGAACGAGCGCCTGAGGGCCATCCTGGACGCGCTCGATGAGTCGGCGCCGCTGCTTGGCGCGCCCGTCGGAACTGCTCGATGAACACGGTTGCGGTCAAAGTCAGCGAGGACGAGACACGCCTGTTCGGGCATGCCCTGATCACGTTCCCGCAGGAATTGGGCAGCTCTCCGAGGCTGCGCCTGTCCATCATGCGCAAGTCCAAGGACGCTCCCTATCTTGGCGACGCCGGATGGCAGGCGCGTCCGGCAACCGTAGATGCGATGGTCGTCAGCCGCAGCGCGAAATCAGCCACGGTGGTTGTCGGACCCGAGGTCTGCGACCAAATTCCGGTTGACCTGCAGGTGAAGATCGCGGTCGAAGGCCATGACATAGAGGGGAGCGCCTTCTGGCCGCCGATCCCGCCTAGCCCGGGAGCCTGGTCACAGGAACTGACCCCTTTCAAGACACCCACTCCCCAGGCCATCGAACGGGAGCTCGAAGAGGCCCTCGAACAGGCCGTGGAGCTGCCACGGGTGGTGGAGACGCAGGAGCAGAAACGCCAGCCTGTCCAACCGCCAAAGAAGAGGCGGCGGTACCTATACCTTCTGATCCCGTTGGCGCTGCTTGTGGCAGGCGGAGGATACTACATCGCCGACAGCAGGGATTGGTTCAATAAGCCCGAGCCTTTGCTCGCGCGCTTCGAGAGGCTGAAGCTGACGGACACTGACGGCGTTGAACTGTTCGCCCTAAGCGGCGAGGCGTACCGGGAAGGCGACGGCGGAATCGGCTTGCAGGCGATCAATCTTGCGATGGAGCGGGGCAACAAGGACGCGAAACTCGAAATCGCGCGCTGGTATGATCCAAGCTCCTTCGATCCCACTAAAGCAGATCGACCGGACGCGAACAGGGCGGCGAGGGCCTATTTCGAGCTGTCGGTAGAAGGTCAAACAGCGGCCAAGGAACTGCTCCGCTCCCTCTGCGCGAAGAGTGCGAGTTCTCCTCAGGACCCTGGGTTCAACGGGTTCCTGACGGACACTTATTGCGAGGGGACGCTGGAATAATGATTGAAAATCACAAGGGTCCGGCAATTCGCCGCCTATGGAACCGTCAAAGGGACAAAGGCATGCTGAAGAGCAGCTTGGACAAGTATCTCCTGCCCTTCGGGGGGCTCGTGGGGGCTGTGGCCGCGGCAATGCTGATGGGCATGGCCCTGTCGGCGGGAGCGCAGGAAAATTCCGCGGCAACCGAGCTTTTCAACTACCCGGACACTCTGCTGAATGGGATCGTCAGCGCCCAGTTTTCCAAGCCGATGGAAGAATGCCGGAAACTCTGCGAGGCGCGTTCCGGATGTCAGGGGTTTGACCATTCTCAAAAGGACGAGTGCCGCCTGTTCGCGAGCGTAGGGGCCGGACGCGTGAGCGTGGGTTCGACCGCGGCGACGCGCAGCCTGCTTTCGAATTACACAGATCCGACAAATCCTCCGCTTGCAGCCAGGCTGGCGAAGCTGAAGGAGACGGACACCGACGGCCATGAACTCTTCGCCCTGAGCATGGAGGCTTTCAAGCGAGGAGACCGGAGCGTCGGGATGCAGGCGATCAATCTCTCAATGCAGAGAGGCAACCAGGACGCGAAACTCGAAATGGCGAAATGGTACGATCCAAGGACCTTCGCGCCGGACCGCGTCGACGCGATCGACTCCAACAAGGCGGCGCGTTCGTATTTCGAGCTCGCGCTCGAGGGCAATGCGCAAGCCAACACCCTCCTGAGCTCGCTTTGCCTCGATGCCAGCGACGCCGGTTCGAGCCACGCCAACGCATACGAAAATTTCCTTCGCACTACCTACTGCGAAGGGTCGATCAGTCCTTGACCCAGCCGCTTTTTCATATCGGTTTCATGGGTTGGGCCAGGGGGAATGCGGGAATGCGGCAGAGGGGTCGTCGGTTGCGCGTGGCCGCGGCGGGAATAGCGGCGTCCGTGCTGCTGCTGTCATTTTCGCTTGCGATGCCTGGAATTGCTCCGAGGGCGTCAGCACAGGAGTCCGGCGGCGAATTTCTCGACTATCCAGAGACCGCGCTGAGGGGAAGCCCCAGCGCCGAGTTCCGGCGGCCTTTGTACGACTGCCGGAAAATCTGCCTGGAGCGTTCCGGCTGTGCCGGCTTCGATCATTCCTCTATAACCAACCTCTGCCGCTTGTTTCCAGCAGTCGCGTCAGCACAGTCTGATCCGCTCTCGACGGGCGGCACGCGCCAGAAGATTCCAGGCTACCGCGATCCCGCCAACGCCGAGACCTGGTACTACGCGTCTTTCAGCGGCGTTGACCTCTGGGGCGGGGATCTCGTGACGAAAGGCCTGGATGCGCCCAATGCCGAAAGCTGTTCGGCTCTGTGTGACAGCCGAACCTCCTGCCGGGCGTTCACCTACAACGAGGAGGTGAACCGATGCTTCCTGAAATCCGGCTTCGATTTCGTGCAGTCCTACCCGTTGGGACGGTCAGGCCTCTATTTCAAGGCCAAGCCATCGGCCCCTCCTCCGACCTTGACCGCCGGATGGGAGCTATTCACTACGAGCGGCTTCATTGGAAATGGCATGGAATCAGCCGCGATCTCGTACCAGGAATGCATGCGGCAATGTGACTCCGACGGTGGATGCGGTGGGTTCACCTGGGTGACCGCGCGACCCAACCGATGTTTCCTGGTCGACGGAACGAACCTCTACCCGGTGCGAAGAAAAGGCATGACGTCGGCGCGAAAAAACAGCCGGACGGTCACTCCCGACTTTGTACATCCCGTCGCTCCGAGGGACTGAAACATGCCGTCGCGGATCGCACCTTACATCGCTCTCGCATGCGCCCTCTTTGGCCTTTCCTCGCCGCTGAAGGCTGACCCGATACCGGGAGCCCACATTCAAACCGCCAAGCTGCACAGCATAATCGACGACGCCAGGCTGCGACAGATGATCGGGCAGATGGTGCTGGTTGGCTTCGTCGGCAGCGAGCCGGATGCCGAGGGCTACGCGAGGGTCGTCGGGCAGGCGGAAGAAGGAAAGATAACGGGCGTCATCTATCTTGGGCGCAATATCGACAGCCTGAAACAAGTGCGGCAATTGAACGAAGGCTTGCAGCGCTTCGCGGCAACCCCGCTGCTGATCGCGGTCGACCAGGAGGGCGGCCGCATCCAGAGGCTCACGGGTGCCATCGGGTTCAAGGAGACGCCGAGCGAGGCGACTGTGGCTAACTCCATGAGTCCCGCCAAGGCCGGCGTGGTTTACCAGAACCTCGCTTCCGCTCTCTCGGACCTGGGGTTCAACCTCAACCTGGCTCCGGTCGTCGACCTCAACGTCAACCCGGCGAACCCCATCATTGGCAAGCTTGGCAGGAGCTTTTCCGCCGATCCGCAGACGGTCGAGGCATACGCGAAGGTTTTCGTCGAAGCGCATCGGGCGAAGGGAGTGCTAACGGCCTTGAAACACTTCCCGGGACACGGTTCCAGCACCAAGGACAGCCACAAGGGCATGGCCGACGTTTCCAAGACATGGAGCGATAAGGAACTTCTCCCTTACAAGAACCTGATCGCTTCGGGGGATGTCGACATGGTCATGTCCGCGCATGTGATAAATGACAAGCTGTCCTTTTCGAACCAAATCCCCTCCTCGCTTTCCCGTGCGACGTTGACCGGGCTGCTGCGGGACAACATGCACTTCAAGGGCGTGGTCATCAGCGACGACATGCAGATGCAGGCCATTACCGACAACATCAGCTTCGAGGACTCAGTGCGCCGAGCCGTTTTAGCAGGGAACGACATCCTGATATTCGCCAACGACAAACATCCAGACCCCCTGGTCCCGGAAAAGGTTGCCGCCTTCCTGTCTGAAGAAGCGCGCAAGGACCCGGAAATGCTCGAGCGGATACAGAAATCCTATGAAAACGTCATGCGCCTGAAAAGGAAGCTGGCGCCGGCCGTTTCCCAGGAAACAACTATTGTACGGGAACGGTAGCGCGAGGCTGCCTAGGCAAGGAGGAAACATGCTGGCGCATGGTCTTCGCCACGGAATAGCGGGACTTCTTTTGGGAGTGGCAGGCGCAGTTGCCGCTGTCGTTCCGCCAACCGGGATTCGGCCAGCCAACGCGCAGTCAGTAGGGGAGTTCTCCGACTATCCACAGACTCTCCTGAACGGGACCGTCAGCGCGACGATCAGCCTTTCGCTCGAGTCCTGCAGGAAACTCTGCTCCGCGCGGTCAGGCTGCGTCGGCTTCGACCACTCGTCGAACGGCGACGTCTGCAGGCTGTTCGCCACCGTGGGCGGCGCGGACGAGAGCCAGCCACACATCGCCGGCACCCGCAGTCTCGCCACGGGCTACCGTCCGCCTGCCAATCCGCCTGTCGCGGCTCAACCGACAGAGCCGCCGATCCAGGGAGCGTCGGAAGCGGAAGCGAAAAAGCAGCAAAGCGCCACATCGCAAGAGACAGGCAAGCCTGCGCCGGTCGTCCGGGCGAAACCGAGACGTAAAAAACAACGCGAGGCGACAAACCCCCGGTCGCCAGCAAAGTCAAAGGCGGCACGTCAGTCTAAGTTCCGCATCTGCAACAACCATTTCGGGACCTTCTCGGTTCTCGCATCCCGGAAATGTCCGCTGAGCGGCCCCGCGAGCTTTTGAGATTCTGTTCGGGAAAGCGGCGGAGAAAGGCAACCAATGTCTCAGATGAACAATCGGCAGATTTGCCAGGTATCCGAGCCACAAGCCGACATGCATTCTCCTTGTCCGCGGACGTTCGCGAACCGGATTCGCCGCCAGCGCTCTAGCTCCAGAAACGCTGGACTTCTCTTAGCATTGGTCGGCGCAATTGCGGCTGCTGTCGTTCCATCTGCCGGAATTCCGTCCGCGAATGCGCAGTCAATTGGGGATCTTTTCTACTATCCGCACACTTCCTTGAATGGGATCGTCAGTGCGAAGGTCAGCGTCCAGTTGGAGTCCTGCAGGAACCTTTGCTCCGCGCGCTCGGGATGCGCCGGCTTTGACCACTCGTCGAACGGCGACGTCTGCCGGCTGTTCGCGAGCGTTGGCGGCGCCGAGGAAAGCCAGGGGCAAACGGCCGGCACCCGCAGTCTTGTCACTGGCTACCATCCGCCAATAAATCAACCTGCCCCTCTACAGCCGGCCGAACCACCACCGCAGCCTGACCAGCCGGCGCAGCAGGCGATTGCCGTGACGCCTCCGCCTGCCACGTTCCGGCGCTTCCTCAACAGGGACCTCAAAAGCAGAGCCACCGAGACCAGGCAGGCCGAAAGCGTGGATCAGTGTGAATCCATGTGCCGGGCCTCGGAAGGCTGGTGCAGGGCTTTCACTTACGACGCCTGGAACCGGAAATGCTTCCTCAAGGAAGGGCTTGGCCAACTCTTGATGAACGCCCGAGCCACCAGCGGCGTTATGTCGGAGCTTGGAACCCCGACCGCGTCAGGTGCAGCTGCCTACTTCGAATATTTCAACGACAAGGCCTTTTCGGGAAATGGGTTCCGCGTGCTGAGCGCCCGCGCCCGCGGCGAGTGCGAACGGGATTGCTCGGCGCTGGACCAGTGCATCGCTTTCGGATTCACCCAATCCCAGAAGCGCTGCGTCCTCTTCGACCAACCGGGCGAATATTCAAGCAGCCGGGGAACGGACAGCGGCGCAAAACGCCAAGATTGATCGGGAAACGAGCCGGGAGTGTCGTCGGGCGATATGCACAATTGACGGGGGCAATTTCTCAGGCCCGACACATGCACTCTCCGAATCTCTGAGGATTGGAAATCTTGGGCATGACAATTGGGAGTCAATAGCCTGTAGATTGGGAGGCTCGACGCCGCGATTTGGACGGAAGCGTGAGTGTCCTATGGCTTTGACCAAACCCGTGATCCGCATGGGATGCCAAGCTTTGGAATTACATAATCCCCCACGCGCGAAACCTCCCCCTGCCAGTCATCTCGCGCAGCCCGAGCTCGCCGACGAGATTGAGCGCACCCTGTTTTGTCACTTTTAGCTTGTCCTGGATCATGCCGGCCGAGACGACCGGACGCGACAGCACCAGCTCGACCAGGTCTGGCAATTTTGAGCTGGCGCGTCGTTCACGCAGTCGCCGCTCCATCTGGCTTTTCGCTATCGTCAGCCGATCATGCTCCTTCAACCCGGCCAGCGCCGCGTTGTGGATCCCATCGAGGCAGGCCAGCAACCGATCGGAGCGATTGCGCGCCCGGCGCCGCTCCCGCGGAATGTTTTTCGCCCCGACATGAAGTCCGGCGAGATGGTGCGCGGCAAGACCGTCTTGCCGCAACAGCGCGGCAACGAGCAGTGGTCCAAGCCAGGCGGCATGCTGCAGCACCTCGATGTTTTGCCAAGCCTCGATCAGGATCGCGGCGCGCATCACCAACGGCCATTCCCGCGTGTCGGAGAGCACGGCCTGCCATTCGGCCAGCCGTTCTTCTTCATTCCAGTCGAGATCGTAGATCAGGTCTGGCCGATCGTCCGAACGCGGCGGCCTCGCCGGCACGTCGCCGCCGTTCAGGATCCTTGATGAGCGCGCCAGGACAGCATCGATCTCGGCAAATTCTTCTGCCAGAAGATCGGCCTCAGCATCGTCCCGACCGTCGGCTTCAACAGAGCTGGCGACAGCCGCCTGCCCTTCCCGGCTTTTTTGGCTGCCCTCCGCCGCCGGCATGGCGCCGCCCCGGCCGGTCAGGGCCAAAAAACCGTCGCGGCCGAGCGCCCAGTCCGGCTTTTGCGAAACAATTCGCCGGCGGGCGCGTAAGACGGCATGCGCACGGGTGAGCTCGTGGGTCGGGGTGCGGATGTCCATATGCGCGTCGTGCAAGACGAGGTCCTCGAGGTGGACGAGCTCGCCCTCGAGCCAGAGCGCCGCGGCCGCGTCAGCAAAGTGCTGGCGTTCGATAAACCCTTCGCGGACCGGCGAGCGGGCCAGCCGCTCGTCGAGCCGCGCCAAAACCTCGGTGTCGCTTTTACTTCCCGATTTCAAACGCCCGAACGTCATATGCCGGTTAGGTTTCCGCGCTACGAAGGGCGTGATTTTCGCTAACGATTTCACTGACTGCTCGATTTGCCGAAGCCATTGCACAACCGAAAAGCAGCACCTGCTTTGTCGCATTCCGATGAAGTGTGGCTGGCTGCACGCCGTGTCGCCCGCGAGCTTGACAGGATTCTCGACGGTTCGGGTCCACGACAGGCGGCAATCAATCGGGCCGCAGCCGAGCTGCGGCTCTCGACCCGCCAAGTCTATAACCTGCTGGCGCGCTACCGCATCGATCGCACCGTGACGTCGCTACTGCCCCCGCTGGATGGCGTTCGTAAGAAGCGCCTTAACCAGGGCATCGAGGAGATCATCGCCTCGACGCTGCGAGAGCAGTGGCTGGTGCTTGAAGCTCCTCCGCTCGCGCCTGTCGTCGCGGAAATCCGCGCCCGCTGCGAGGAGGCCGGGCAGACCGCTCCGTCCTATCTCACCGTCGCCCGACGGATACCCCTGCTATTCACGCCTGAGGAGATCGCCGGGAAGCGGTCGGCGAACCCGAAGCATCTCCATCGGCTCAAACCACGACCGGGATACATCTACGCGGCACGACCGCTCGATGTGTGTCAGATCGATCATACGCCCACCGACATCAATTTCGTGGAGGTGATCGAGGGCGGAGGAACCTTCGTCGGCCGGGCATATCTTACGATCGTCACCGACGTGGCGACGCGCTGTATTCTCGGCTTCTGCCTTACTCTTGAGAAGCCGTCGGCGCTGTCGGTCGCGCTATGCCTGGCGCAGGCAATGAGCCCGAAGGATGTCTGGCTCACCGCGCGGGACATCGAGCATGGGTGGCCGATGTTCGGTCGACCGCGGTCGCTTGTGACCGACTCCGCCAAGGAGTTCAAAGGGCATGCCTTCCAGCGTGGGTGCGAGGACTACGGTATTCGTATCCGCTACCGGGACCGTGGTCGCGTCCATCATGGTGGCGTGGTCGAAAGGCTGCTCGGGAAGCTCAACTCCGTTCTTGCGACACAGCCCGGCTCGACGGGCCGATCCGTGGCGGATCGCGACGAATACCCCGCGCAACGGCGAGCTCGCCTCAGCTTCGTCGATCTCGAGCGATGCGTCGCGCTCGCGGTGATCGACCACAACCTTCAGGAAAACGCAAGGACGTTGAAGGTGCCGGCCAAAGAGTGGGAGAGGCAGACGCACGACCTCCCCCGCTGCGACGATGATCCGATGCGGGTTCTGCTGGCATTCCTTCCTGGCGCGGAGAGGCGCCTTTCACCGCAGGGTGTTAGCATGTTCGCGCTCGACTACTACTCGTCCTGGCTGGGCGGCCTGGTCCCGCAGCGAGATCGGCTGGGCAAGATCGAAGTACGCTACGACCCTCGCGATATCAGTCACATCTATATCCGCGATCCGGAGTCAAGGGAGTTTCGGCCCGTCGAGAGGCGAGACGAATCCCTCGCGCCGATCACCTTGTGGGAACATGAAGCCGATCGCATGCACCGACGTGCCACGAACGCGCGATCGGATGTCGAGAAGGTAGTGCTCCGCCGACGGATTGCGGAGATCGCCGGCAAGCAAAAGCCTTCGAAAGCAGACCTCCGCAACGCCGTGCGCCGAACCCACGCGGTGGAGGCCGCCAAACCCTATGATGCAATGCGTCCTCCGACGCCGGCGCCTGTTGAGCATCCCGTACGTCAGAAACGCCGTCTGCCGGTCGAGGATTGGTGACATGGCGGACCATCTGCTCGACCATGTTCGCCCGTACCTCGATCGCTGCGCGGAAGACCGGATCGCCTACATCCGGGCGCCGCGATGGATCGCACATCACGTCGCAGTACAGGCACACGAGCGCCTTTCCGAACTGCTGTCGCGACCGGCGGCGTTGCGGACCAGAGGCCTGATGCTGGTCGGGCCCTACGCCAACGGCAAAACGATGATCGCGGAACGGTTTGCGGTAGAGCACATGAAAACGTCCGAGCGGCAAAGAGTGTGGGTGGTCCAGACGCGCGAGGGTGCCGGCCTTGCACATTTCTATGGAAGCATCCTGCAGGCGTTCCGCGCCCCGGTCGGCAATGGTCGAGATGTTGGCCGTAAGGCCGAACAGATCGATCATCTGCTCGACAGACTGAAACCCAGGATCCTGATCTTCGACGAATTCCACAATGCGATTCGCGGCCGCTCGCGAGACGTCGAGGCGGTTCTCGCGTTCCTGAGGCGGATTGGCCGCCAGTTCGACATCTCTCCGGTTCTGATCGGCGAGGTCGCCGTCTACGACTTCATCAACGAGACCACCGAGATGGCGAGCCGGTTCGACCTGCACGCTGTGCCGCGGTGGCAATACGGCGAGGAATTCCTGACGCTCCTGGATAGCCTCGAGGGAGCATTGCCGCTCGCCCGTGCTTCCGATCTTTCGGATGAACCGTTGGCGCGAACGATCTTCCAGCTCTCAGAGGGATTGATCGGCGAGATCGTGGCGATCGTTTCTGCGGCCGCCGCGGCCGCCGTGAGGTCTGGTGCGGAGCGGATCACGAAATCGGGTCTCAAGGCGCTGAACTACATCCCAGTCTCGAAGCGCCGCCGGGCGCCAGTGCGTGACGGCCTACTGTGAGCGGCGAGGCAACCGACGCAGGGTATGCCATCGAGATCCGCGAGCGGTATCAAGATGTCTTTCGGGATCGGTGGCCTGTCTCCATTGATCCGAAGCCGGATGAGCTGCTGTCGAGCTGGCTCCACCGCCTCGCGATCGCGAACGGTCTCGCGCCGCGCTCGTTCGCCGGCGTCCTTGGGCGTGGCGACGGGATGTGGTCGCCCCGCCTCGACCTTCGGCTTCTGCCTCACGTCGCCGCTCAGCTCAGCGAGCAGACGGGCGTTCCGCATGAAGCGATCTCTGCGTTGGCGATGACTGGCTGCGCTTTGACGCCGCTCCTACTGCCGCTGCGCGAGAAGGCTGACCGGAACCGTTCGACCTGGATGCAGTACTGCCCTCGGTGCTTCGCCGACGATGAGGTGCCCTATTTTCGCAGTTGCTGGCGGCTGGCGACGCGAATCTCGTGCTTCGTGCATGGTCGCGGTCTTCGGGATCGATGTCCCGCCTGCCGAAGCGGGGTCGCCGCCTTCGACCAGGGCGAACTTGTCCCACAGCATTTTTGCGCCCGATGCGGCTTCGATCTGCGCAGGGCATCGAAGGTCTTCGTCAAAGCGCCGGCACGACGGCTGGAACGGTCGATCGACGATATTTGCAGGGTGGAGATGGCCAAGGGATCGACGACGATCGGCGATCTGACGTCGCGCCTGCTGCGCGCGCCTATCATTGCAGGCGTCTCATTGGGGAAGACGCTCACGAACCTGTCCACGTCATCGCGTATCCGCTGCTTCGAATGGCTCGCCGACAAGCATGTCAGCTGGTTGACGGAAGACGAGGACGATGCCGTTGCCCGGCGACGTCGGCTCGTCCTGGCTGCAGGCGGCCATGACCGGTTGATCGCGCACTTTGCGGATTTCATGGACAAGCATCAAGCATCGCCGAGGTCTGTGCGGTCACCCTCGACCGGCGCTGACCTTGCGGCCCTGCTCGAGGCCTATTCGCGCGCCACTGACGGTGGATCAGAGCGAAGCGTCCCCGTGTTCTTGCGACCCCGAGCGGATAAAATTGTGAAGTTCAGAAGATAACCGGAGTGATTGTCCACCAATCGCACAATTTGCGGGCGCTACGAGTGCAGGAGAGAGCTGGAGCGCGCGGAGAAAACCGGAGTGATTTGCTCAGATCAGCAGCTAAGTCGGATGATTTCTCCGAGGGAGCTGTTTCAGGAATCGACCCTAAGCGGAAGCTCGCTCGCTCCGGGTCAATTCACGGCCATGACCCGAAAGCCACCTCCGCACGTCGAGCCGTGAATGACTGCTTTGCGCCCCCATTTCGGCCATTCAGGCAAACTTTGCCTTCGCCAAGAAGCGGACTTTGCCGCCGACACCAGCGGCGGCAGCTTTGCGCCCCCATCAAGGTCGTTTAACGCTCGCGCCGAAACTCCAATAGCGGCCGTCTAGGCGCGCCTCCTCTTCTTTTCGTTTTGCCCGCCCTTCTTGTCCGGCTTGGCAGGCGCGCCCGGCTTACTGTCGCCTGAAGGTGTGGGGATGGTGGTCTCGGGTTTTTTGGACCCAGTCTTAAGCAGCTTCCCTTCGGCCGTGGCCGCCTTTCTCGCCTTCTTGGTGGTCTTGGCAGCCTTCCCAGCCTTGGCGTCGATGCCCCGTCGGGTCAAGTCGATGCCAACGACCCGGATGTCCTCGACGCCGGGATAGTCGTTGGAGATTAGCGTCCAGTGACGCTGAAGCTCGTCGATCAGCAGTTCGAAGGTGTCAGCGCGCCTTCCGTTCGGCAAGTCCCAGTACGACTTCGTTCCAAGGTAGACGAGGAGAAAGACCCCGCGGCTAGAGCGGACATCGCGGAGATAGTCCCCGCATAGCTGGATTTCCAGACGCTCGAAGAGATGTGGACCGGTCCACTTGTCGGCGAGCTTAAGCTCGGTCGGCACGGGGGCGTCGAAGCCCACGCCGAAGAACCGCAGATCTGGGCGCTTGGCGTCGGCGAGCTCCTCCTCCTGCGGGACAACGTAGCGACCTGCCGCGCGGTCGCGGCACCATCCGCCAATGAACTTCCTGAACTCGGTCTCCTGATCCACGGCCTGAAGGATCGACGCTATCGAGGAGTCGCCGTTCTCGAGGTCGTGCTTCAGCGCGTCCAGCTTGTCGATGGCGTGATACCAGAGCTCGCGGTGGTTGGCAGGCGTCGCCACCAGCGACTTACCGAACTCCCGCACCTGCGAAGGCGTCCACGCGTCGATGTCAGCGTCGGCGGCCGCCTTGGATTTCGCGTGAAAGCCCATCCAAGGCCTGCTCTCTTGGTCGGGGTGGGCACGCGCCATCTCGAGCAGGGCGAGGAAGGCCGGCTTGCCGGGCGTCTCGCGGATGAAGGCGATGAGGGCGTTTCGCGCATCCTGGGCGTCGTCACGCAAGCCGGGCGAGTAGACGCCTTTGCCGGCACGCTGGATGTCGTCCTTCTGCCGGATGTACCGAGCCATCAGCAGGTAAAGCGACTTCATGTGCTCGACCGTGCGGAAGGCCTGCCGCGCGCGGCCCTCCTGGGAGCGGCCGTCGAGAAGGGCGACGATGAAGGTGAGGGCCAGCTTGGTCTGCTCGGCAGGATCGTCCATGCCGGCGAAGCGGGCCGCGAGCGCGGGGATCGCCGCATCGGGATCGACGCCGACCCAGGTGGCGAACCAGATCGGAGAGAAGGTGAGGTTGCGCGTGCCGTTGGCCTTCCGCGACGCGATCGCGGCGATGGTACCGTCGTCGACCGAGGAGCGGTTGATGATGGCCAGGAGGTAGTTGAGGTTCCTGGTGTTGACCCGCTTGGCGCGTAACTCGGGCAGCAGCGCCGGCGCGATCTGGTCCCATATCCAGTCGCCGTGCCAGCTGACGTCGTAGAGCGCATAATTGCTCTCGCCCTCGGGCATCTCGGTCGAGAGCTCGTGCCTGATCTCCCTGAGGATGACGTCGAGAACCTGGGACGGGAACGCCTTGTGCAGCTGGGGCAGCCATGGCGGGAAGCCGTTCAGCTCCTGCAGGGCGTATCGGGTCGCGATCTCCGCCTCGGTCGCGTTTAGGGCCAACGGCCAGCCGTCGGTCTCCCGTGCCTCGATGGAGAGGCCGGTGAGCCCGAAGATCGTCGTGAACGGCGTGCTGTTGGCGGCCGCGCCTTCCGAGCGAAGCTGCGGCCTATTCTGGCGCCAGTAGCCGACGGTGCTATCGCGGAACGCGCGCGCTACGTCCTCGCCGAACGTCGCGATCAGAGCACGCCAGTTCCCGGCGGTCCACCAGTTATGCTGGCTATCGCCACTCCGCATCTGCTCGTGGAGATAGTACTGGTCACTGGAGACCTTGCCTGGCTTGCCGAAGTCGCGGATGGTAGCGACGCGGCTCGCCAGGATCTTCTTGGCCCGCTCCTTCGCCTTGGCCTCCTTCGCAGCCTCCCTGTCGGATCGACGCTTCCAGGCGGCCTGCTGCCGCTTGAATTTGGCGGCGGCCCCCTTCGGTGGGTTGAGCAGCTTATCGAGTTCGGTCTCGACTTCGGGATCGATCGTCGCCGCCGTCTTTAAGCGTTCCCGCCATGCACGCGGTCGGCCGTTCTGCTGATAGAGTGAAACCGCGAGCGTGAGCGCCACGAGCTTGTCGTCCGTGAGCGGCCGATCGGCAATCTGCTCAATGATGTAGTCGAAATCGGAGCCGTCGAAGGCCCAGTAGGCGCCGAAGATCGACACATGCCAGTAGTCTGTCAGGCGTTCGCCGTTCTTGCGCTTCCGACGTGCCCGCTCCTCGGCCACGCAGTTCCAGAACAGCGCTCGATTGATTTGGGGCCACTCGCGGACCAGTTGCGGCAGCTCGTTGCGAACCTCTTCGAAGAGGCCACGCCCGTAGTCCTCGGCTATAGGGAGTTTCCGCAGGATCGACAGAGGCAGCTTCTTCAGCGTCGCCGGGTTGCGGCCCCGGATCATTCGCATGAGGACCTGGCCGGCGGTCTGCCCGAGCCAGCTGTATCGCTTGGAGATCTCGCAGTGGCGCTGCTCGATGACCGGCTTTCGATTCAGTAGCTTGCCGACCCCATCGAGGAGTGCTGCAAGCAGGGCCGGCGGAAGCGCCGCCACGTAGCTGGCGAGCGCGTCGGAGAGCGGATCGGTCTCGAATCGCTTCTTGGGCGCCGCGAGCGCTAGGGCGGAGAGGAGCCACACCACGTCGGCTGGCGTCTGGCCGAGCCCGTCGAGAAGCTCGCCCAGCCAGCTCCGCCGGAGCGTAGGAGCTTCCGCGACAAACGCCTTGCGGACCTCGGCGATGTCCTGCGGAGACCCCACCTCGATCACGGCACGGATGGCGGCGATGCGCGTGTATTTCGATCGAGAGGTGAGGGCGAAGTGCTTGGCCTTGTCGGCGAGCGCCGCGATCCCGCCCTGGTGGACCATCCGCAGCAGGAACCAGACGATGTCGTCATCGTCCTTGTGCTTGTCGAGGAGCTCGCGGATCACGTCAGCGAGATCCGGATTCGTGAAGCGCTGTACCGCCGAGTATTCGGTGATGCTGCGGCCATGGGCGGGTTGGGCCAGCTGCTCGCAGGACTCCCGCAGGATTTGGATCCGCGTCTCCAGCGGCAGCTGGGCGGGGTCGCCCCCTTCGAACAGGACCTCGGGGGCGAGGCGCATGACGCGGTCGAGGATCCGCTGATCCAGGATCGCTAGCCACGGCAGGACCGGCCGCATCGTCGGGACGACGACCTCGACGCCGTATTGCCGCCGGAAGAACAGGTTCTCGACGCGTGCGCGCGATCCTTCGTCGACGAGAAGCGAATGGAGCCACTCGGCGGTTAGGAACTCCCGGACCGACCGGTGGTGAAACCGCACCGTGCCGTAGATGCCCTCGTCGAAGATCGGCCTGGTGAGAAGCGTGCGGCAGTCGGCGTCGTCCCAGTCGGCGAGCACCTGCTTGATCTCGAGCCCGCGGTCGTTCTTCTGGCCGTCGGGGACGCGGACCGCCGACTCCTTCGCCAGGGTGGAGGCCGCGGCGACAAGACGCGCACCCTCGCGGACACGCTCCTTCGAAATCGGATTAGCATCGGCGCGGTCCTGGTCGCGCTCGTCCAGGCGCTTGTCGATGCTGGCGCGCAGCAGTTCGAGACGCGAGCCGACGCGGTCGTTCGCGAGCCAGAACTCGACAGTCTCGGCAAGATCGAGCGGACGGGTAGTGAACGACCACGCCTCCGCGCGGTCCAGCGCCTTTCTGAAAGCGGCTATGTCGGTGACGCCCTTGGCCCCTGCGAAGCGATCGACCTGCTCGCCGGCGAGATCGTCGAGCGCGACCATACGGAAGATGGACTTCCGCCGCTTGGAGCCAACGCCGCCGGTGGTCGTGAAGGCTTCGTCCGAATCCTGGTCGACTTCGGGCGCGCTTGCCGGTGGAGTCCATGGCAGGTTCGTCTCGCAGAGGAGGAGATCTGTCTTCGGCCGCCAAGCTTCGCCCCTGCTCGTGATGACGATGTGCGCGCGCTGCAGAACGCCGCGCAGCTTGCGGCCGATCCTCCTGATCGCGCGCTCGAAGTCCTTGGGATCCTTCAGCCTGGCTTCGTCGACGGAATCGAGGAGGAGCCAGCCGTCCTCACCGGACGCGACCCAGTCATCGAACTCCTCGGGCGTTCCCTCCTCGAAGGACGCATCGAAGTCCTGTGCTAGGTGCTCGATGCGCAGGAAGAAGGCGTACTTCCCGCGCAGCCGGAGGTCGCGGCACACGTGCCGGATCTCTTCGGTCTTTCCCGATCCCGCCTCAGACAAGAGGACGACGCGCGATTCCTCCAGGAGGTCGGACCACTGCGTGAGCTTGTCGCGGCGCATCAGCCGGAACAGCTCGGCATCCTTGCCTTCCTCCTCGCTCAGGCCGAGGTCGTGGAAGGTCCGGTCCAGCTGAATGAACTCATCAAAGATGTCCGACATTCGTATTCCCCCCTGTCCGCATCGTCCATAGCCGGCTCTCGATGTGCCGACAACAGAGGGACGGAGCGCCTTCGGCGCATCCTATTCTCCAGCCGATCAGGGGCAAATTCGTTCAAGTCGCCCAGCGGTCGCCTAGCGATTTCCAAAGTGGCGCAGTCACGGAGCGACGAACTCCACCATCCGTCCGTCAGGCCTCCTTGCGACCAGCCGCTTGGTACGCAGAGACAAGACGATGTAGGATAGGTGACCGCCTGCCGCACCGCGTCGGCGACATTTGTGGCACCCGCCGCCGGGCCGGGACTTGAGCGATACCCTCGAACGCCTTCTGCGCCATTTAGGCGCGTCATCTGTCCGCTCGCGTTGCCGCCGAAGCGGTTCGCCTGCCCAGCACGAATGTCCGCTTCGTCGCTGGCTAAATCCAAAGCGGCCAGCGGCTAGCGGCCCCAAACACGTCATCCGGTGGTCGATGCTGCGACGACTGCTTATGGCGCCTCCTGCCAGTTCAGATCGACGGCAGCAACGTGAACTTTCCACCCGAGCACGACATTCCCGGCGGATGTCTCACCCCAGTTTTCTTCTGCGCGCTCCAGTTGACTTATGAAATTGACAAGAATCCCGCCCATCCCTGGCGAGCAGCATATTATTCATCACCGGCGACGCCTGCATCCCCACCGCCATCGTTCGAAAACCCCGGCATGATATCACCAGCCAACAGCTTCTCTTTGCTCAGCAGCCCGGCATCCTCGAGCGCCTCGAAATCCGGCAGGTCACGCAACGTGTCGAGCCCGAACTCCAGCAGGAATGCTTTGGTCGTGACATAGGTGTACGGCGCGCCGGGCGTCGGACTGCGCGGACCGGAGGCGATCAAGCCGAAACCGCGCAAATTGCCGATCAGGTCGCGACTGATTTCCTTGCCAAAGAAGGAGGACAGCTCGGCGCGGGTGATCGGCTGGAAGTAGGCGATCGTCATCAGCGTCAATACTTCCGACTGGGTGAGGTCGATGGTGCGCTCGCTTGTGCCGACGGCGGCGCGGATGGCGTCGGCATAGGCCGGCCGCGTCAGATGCTTCCAGCCGCCGGCGACTGCCACCAGATCATAGGGCCGACCGCGCAGCTCCTCGCGAATGTCGTCGATCAAAAGGTCGATGCTGCAGCTTTTGCCGACGATGCGGGCGAGTGTCTCCCGGTTGACCGGCTCGTTGGCCGCGAAAATCGTCGCCTCGACACGGTTCATCCATTCGCGCCAGCGCACCTCCGGCGGCAGATGATCCAACTCGCGGTCAAACAGGCGGTCATCTGACCGATGGTCATCAGGTCGCCCCCTCCCCCGTCTTGCACGAGCCGTCTCCACCATCTTCTACAGCCCGTAAATGCGGAAGGTCGGGCGGCCGGACAGCTCATGCACGGCGCCGAGCTCGACCAGCCGGTCGAACAGGCGGCGCAGGCCGCGGTCGCTTATTCCGGCGATTTTTTGCGACGCCACGACCGCATCCTCGGACAGCAGCTTTTCGACAACAAGGTCCGCACCCTTCGCCCTCAGCTTCGGCGCTACAGCGAGCAGCCGCTCTGCGCGGCGCTCGAGGTCGGTCGACAGGTCGATGGCACGCAGCGCCGCACGCGCCTGCCCGGCAAGCAAAGCTTTTGTTCGCTCCGGCCCCGCCTCGACGGTTGGCGCCGTGGCGCCGGCCGCAACGCGACGTGGGCGGCTCGCACCCAAGGCGGGCTCGGCGCCGAGCAGCGGCACTGCATGTGTCCATCCCAACCTTTGCGTGAGCAGGGCGTTGGCGAGCCAGCATCCGAAGGTGCGTCCGAAGCCATGTCGTTCGGCGGCCATGAACGCGCCGGTCACCATGCCGACCATTCCGATGCTGGAGCCGAGCTGTGGAAGCTCGACTGCCAGGTCGCTGACCGCCTCGTCGTCGCGGGCGTGACCGAGATCTTCCAGCACCGCAGCGAGGCTTTTCTCCGTCAAAAGATCCTCGGCCGGCCGGGCTGCCAGCCGACGCCAGGCCAAAAGTATGCGGCCAGCGGGGCCAACATCGTCGCCCGGCCGGGTCAGCAGCACGGCGTCGCGCAACGCCGCTTCATCCTCAATGCGCCCCGCCTGCCGCGCCGTCATTGCGGCCGCCGCGAGTGCGAGGCGCTGCCGCCAGGCGCCGGCCCACCGCTCCTGCCGGCGCACGATCGCGTCCAGCGCGCCGATGGCAGCGCCTGCGACGATGGCGATATCCTCCAAGCGTTGTGCGGCAAGGGCTTGCGCGTCGGGGACTGCCCTGCACAGCCAGGACGGCACCGGTGCCGCGAGAGCGGACAGCCCGACCCCGGGAGACGGCGCATGGTGGCGCGGGGACGGTTTGGGTCGAAGAATCATCCTTGACAGGATGAATTCACGCGGCGCTTTTTGCAAGATGTGTCACCCAAAACCGCCGCGCCTGTCGATCTTGTTTTACGTCCGGTAAGGTTCCATTACCGGACATATTCTGATAGGCTCGCAAATCATGGAAAATCCCCCGCCCAAAGCCGCCAGAAACGATCTCCCGGCCGAGGATCCGCTCGACGGCGACCCTCTTGGGAGCGAGATGCCTGATATCGTCGACCTCGTCATGGAGATGGGCCAGCCCACACCCCGCGTACCGGCACACGTCGAGGATCTGGTCGAGACCGCCCGGGAGTATGCCGACAACGCTAGCTCGGAGAGCACCCGCGACGCCTACGCGAAGGATTGGAAGCATTTTTCGTCCTGGTGCCGGCGCAACGGCTTCGATCCCCTGCCCCCGGATTCCAAGGTGATCGGGCTCTATATCAGCGCCTGCGCCGCCGGCGGCGCCAAGCTCGGTGCCCCGGCTCTGTCCGTTTCGACCATCGAGCGTCGACTCTCCGGCCTTTCCTGGAATTTTACGCAGCGCGGCCTCTCCATGGACCGGGCCGATCGCCACATCGCCACCGTGCTCGCCGGCATTCGCCGCAAGCACACCAGGCCACCGCGCGTGAAGGAAGCCGTCCTCGGCGACGACCTCATCGCGATGCTCGCCACGCTCGGTCACGATCTCAGGGGTCTCCGCGACCGCGCCATGCTCCTCCTCGGCTTCGCCGGCGGCCTGCGCCGCTCCGAGATCGTTGGGCTCGACGTCACGCGCGATGATAACAGCGACGGCGCTGGCTGGATCGAGATCCTTCCGGGCAAGGGCGTGCTGGTGACACTGCGCGGCAAGGGCGATCGCTGGCGCGAAGTCGAGGTCGGCCGCGGCTCCAGCGACCACACCTGCCCCGTGGTCGCGCTCGAGACCTGGATCAAGTTCGGCCGCATCGCGCGGGGGCCTCTCTTCCGCCGCATCTTCAAGGACAACAAGACCGTTGACGTCGAGCGGCTCAACGACAAGCACGTCGCCCGCCTGGTCAAGCAGACGGTGCTTGCCGCCGGTATCCGCTCCGGTCTGCCGGACGCCGATCGCGGCCTGCTGTTCGCCGGGCATTCGCTGCGGTCCGGGCTCGCCTCGTCGGCCGAGATCGAGGAGCGATATGTGCAGAAGCAGCTCGGCCATGCGTCGGCGGAAATGACCCGCAAATATCAGCGCCGGCGTGATCGGTTCCGGACGAACCTCACCAAGGCGAGCGGGCTGTAAGACAAAAGTCCGCCTCCCCTGCCCTACTAGATCAAGATTTGCCGCCGCGTTGTCGTCGCTCGGCGTCTCTTCGCCTTCTCCAGTCGTCCCAATCGACGGGCTCCGAGCTGACGACGCTGAGGTCCGCCGGCGTGAAACGCTCGGTAAAAACAATGAGGTTTTGGCACGGCCAGCGCGCGCTCGGCGCCAGTATGCCGTCGAACCCCAAGAAAGCGGCCGCATCCCCGATTTCCTGTGTGCGCTCGTAAGACAGCGATCCGTATGTCTCAGGCGTGACGCCAAGCGCCTTCAATTCGGCCAAGTTAGCGATCCGGAGCGTCCTTTGAGTGCGGACCGATATCCTGTGGAGGACCGACCGGATCTTTGACGGAAAGACAGGTTGGCGGCTTAGGTGAAAATGAATCTCCTCAAGGGAGCCTTCCCGCTCCAAGGAGGTGTAGAGCACATCGAACGAGCCCGGATCCCAACGGGCCCCAGCTGGATAGCCAAGCAGCGGCTCGCGCTCCTCGCGGACAATGCGCCAGACATCCCCCTCGAATGACACGCCCTTGTGCGTATCAAGCAGATCAAGCAGTTCGAGATCTCGCGCCCGTCGCTCCACGCGCCGCCTCAGATGTAGGCGCCGGCGTCGAGGCGTTCGATCACCGCCAGGACTTCCTGGGTACGATCCGCATTGATAAGATCAATCGCGCGCTCGTTGTTGAGAAGGGGATGACGTGAATGCAGCCAAAGCCTTGTTTCATCTGCGGTGTAAAAGTCGGATAGGCGATCAACAACGTACCGCAGGTCGGCAATAACCGTCTGGGTTCGAAGATTTGGAGAGCCGTTGCCATGCGACCATCGCGATACCGTCGCGGTCGACACATCGACAATGTTGGCGATGTCCTTGCCCTGCAGGCCTCCCCGAGACCGAAGATCGTCCAGAATTCGTGCTACTGCTGTGCTCATGTTGTTACCTGCGGTGCGAAGCTAGGCTCGCACCCCTCCCCTGCCGCCGCGGTGGGACAGGAGCCCTTGGCTGGCCGGCAATCGTGCCGTTCAGGGCATCCAGGACCGCATGCATCTTTTCCAGCCGGTCGCTACTGCGCTGCAGCAGCTCGGACAAGCCTTCATCCGATATCTTGAGCTTCGCGGCCGACCGCGCGACCCGTTCCGCGGCAGCCAGCTCCTTCTCAAGAAAATGCTGCGGACGTCGCGCGTCGGGTACCGCTGACAGTTCCCGGATCTGGCGAGCGCGCTGGCGCAGATAGTGCGCCTTCGGATCCTTCAACGTGTCGCTCAGGCCATTCGGACAACATGACCGATCGTGGCAACACAGCAGAGGTTTGGCTCCTTGTGCAGCCATCAGCGCGTCGACCTGCTTCACGCTGAGAAGGCGATCCAGGCCGCCGATCAGAACCCGCTTCTCGCGTCCTCCGCCGCCAGTCTGAGGCGGCTTCCCCCAGTCACTGGCATCGAAGCGCTCCTTTTCGGCAACGCCATGACAAATTCCACCGGCGGCACCGAAGGCCGCAATGGCGACACCCACAAGACCACCGACTCCATCAGCGACGACAGGAACCTCCAGCCTGTGAAAGTCCATCATGGCTGCGATGTACCGTCGCAATCCCATCGGCGTGGCGTCGGCGCCAAAGCCCGAGACCCGGAACCACAGATTTTCGAACGGCACATTCTTCAGCGCGGTGATGAACGCCCGTCGTTGGGCGGGATCGCGAAGGGAGGCGTTCTTGATCATCAACGGGTAGTCGATGCCGATGTGTTTCCCTCCTTCCGCATCGAGCGCCCGACGCAGCGCGGCGGTGGCCTCGCAATCAAGGGCAAGAAGCTGGTCCGTCGAGCCCTCAAGAACATGCGCGGGTGCCTGTACGGCATGAAAGCCCTGCCGCACCGCAAAGCGGGCTATCTGGCCGATGACGTCCCGGTTCGCGTTTGGTCGCAGATCGTCGGGTGTCAGAACGCTCTCGGGGTTTGCCCAGGGCGCCGACCTCGCCGCTCCACCAAATCGGCCAATTGACGAAAGCTCGGCGACATTGGTGTCGAGGATCAGTTCTCCGCCGACCTCGGTGAGGGCCGTCAGAAGATCATGTTGCCTCAGCGCCGCTGACGCTTCCACCACGACCCGATCAACCATCATCTTTCCCGACCCAAGAAGGGTCTCGAGTTGCCGGTGACCACTGGTTCCCACGCGCAAAAAGTGGCCGACCGGTTTCGGCTGGCCATGCAGGTAGACGACGTTCTCGTTCATTTTCGTGCTCCTGCTGCTATTTACGTTTTGATTTCACGAATGTCAATCGTGAAATCGATACGCAACTTTTGACTAGATCACTATCGATAATGACCTCTTATCGATAGTGATTGATCTCGCCGCCCAAATCAGTCATTTTCGGCTCCAGGATGGCCGCCGGCGACGTCCCGCGCGGCCGCAAACGACATAGGGAAGGCGGCTTTCCGCCGCACGAGAGAGGGTGCCCGGCATGTCCGACCAAAAACCCGTCCGCCTGCCCGACCCCGCTTCCGTCGAAACCGTGCTCGCGTCTCTGGAGCCGCAGTCGGCCGACGCCGGGCTCGCCCCTGCCCTCGACAAGGCCTTTCCAGGCTTTGCCTTCACCGTCGCGACGATCGACGATTTTTATTGGCGCAGCCCTCACGCCGTCGTCGCTGCCAACGGCACGCGCAGCGGCGACCACCGCGCCTGGGTCGAACGCGGGCTGGCCGAACTGGGCGGCGATCTCGCCGCCTTCTGGCACCGGCATCGCGAGGGCGGGGAAAAATTCGCCGAATGGCGCGGCGC
>NZ_RZOJ01000200.1:0-10446 GCF_003998845.1 Mesorhizobium sp. M4A.F.Ca.ET.022.05.2.1
GGCCAAGGCCGGTGCCCTCGTGGCGGCGCGTCGAGGAGCCGTCGACCTGCGCGAATTTCTCGAACACGCTCTGCAGCTTCTCGGCCGGAATGCCGATGCCGGTATCCTCGACACGAACCTTGAGCTGGACGACGCCGTCCGTCACTTCGCCGCCGACATCGACCAGCACGTGGCCCTTCTCGGTGAACTTCACCGCGTTGCCGACCAGATTGGTGACGATCTGCCTGAAGCGCCCGGCATCGCCGACGACGAAGGACGGCAGCCGCGGATCGACGCGCACGATGAGCTCGATGTTCTTCTCTGCGACGCGCGCCGACACCAGCGTCGCCACGTCCTCGACCGCTTCCGACAGACGGAAAGGCGCCGGGTCGAGCATCATCTGGCCGGCGTTGATCTTGGAGAAGTCGAGGATGTCGTTGATGATGGTGAGCAAGGCATTGCCGGATTTGACGATGACGTCGGTGAAGGTCTTCTGACGCGTGGTCAATTCGGTCTTGGCCAGAAGCTCGGCCATGCCGAGCACGCCATTCATCGGCGTGCGGATCTCATGGCTCATATTGGCCAGGAATTCGGACTTGGCGCGGTCGGCGGCCTCGGCCTTGAACAGCGATGCCGCGGTCTCGGCAAAGGCGCGGCGGATCGCCTTTTCCATCGGCCTGAAGACCCAGAAGGCGACGATGCCAAGCACCGCGAACAACAGGCAGCTCGCCCACAGAAGCAGCCTGTCGCCGGCCGCGTCGGCCAGATGACGCTCATTGTCCATGGCGGTGCGGACGCGGACCAGCATCGGCTGCGCAAACAGGTCGTTCTGGTTGCGGATCTCGCGATAGCTCCATTCGTCGACCTTCTGCGCCACCGACATCAGGTTGAAGTTGCGCACCATGTCGCGCGCCGACCAGAACAGGTCGCCGTTCACGGAAGCGGAATCGAGCTCGTTGAGGGTGTTCTTCGACAGGCGCGGTCGCAGGGCGGCGAGCCTGGCGGTGAGGGTCTCGACCTCGCCGGAAAGTCGTTCCGAATGGCCACGTGCCGACGCCACCAGGCCATCGCGCGTCTCGGCGCGCCAGGTGGTGCCGGTGGTCTCGGCGAAATTGGTCGCGTTGCGCAGGTCGCGGCCGAAAATGACCAGATTGCCGCTCAGCGCGTCGACGTCATGACGAAAGGAGTTGACGCGGTTGAGCGCAAACATGACCACGGCGGAGGCCAGCGCGAAGATCAGCAATCCAGACAGATAACGGATCCGGATCGACCGGATGAACGAAGAATATTCCGGCATGCGCAACCCCAACACATACGCATAATTTTAATTGTCGGGATTACGCTTGATTTACATTAAGATTTCGTTCGCGTGGCAGTCGCCGCGCAGTTTGCTGAGAACGTCAAAATGCGGGCATTGCGCTTTTCGGCGATCGGTTTCGCTTCTGTGCTGCTGTCGACCTTCGCCTGGTGGGTCGTCGCCCCAAGTAGCGCGGACCACGAACCTCCCTGAATTGTGCCGACAGGTGAAGAACGACGACACCATCCGCCCCTATTCGCACGATCTTTACGACGGCACGGCCAAGGCGTTCAAAAGGCTGTTTCCGGACGCCAATGGCGCACCGCAGGAGTCCGAATTGCAGGCACAGGCCAACTATCGCTGCATGAACGGCAAGGTGCTGGTCTGCTTCGTCGGCGCCAACCTGCCTTGCGCCAGGATGAACGCCGCGCGCGACAATCCCGGCGCGGATGAATTCTGCAAGGCCAACCCGAATGACGACGTCGTACCGGCCTTCGTGACCGGCCACGACGCTGTCTATTACTACAAATGCCGGAACGGCAAGGCGGTGATCACCGGCAATCCGTGGCAGCTCGACAAGCGCGGCTTTGCCGTCAAGCTGTGGACCACGCTTCCCGGCAACTGAGGCCGGCTAGACTAGACGGAAAGCATCACCTTGATCGCACGGCGTTCGTCCATGGCGCGGTAGCCTTCGTCGACTTCCGCCAGCGGCAGTTGCAGGTCAAAGACCTTGCCGGGCTTCATCCTGCCCTTGAGCACGCGGTCAATCAGGTCAGGCAGGAAGCGGCGGACGGGCGCCGGGCCGCCCAGCATGCGTTTTTGGCCGAAGAACAGGTTCTGGCCGTCAAAGGTGACGCCATGCGGCACGCCGACATAGCCGATCGTGCCGCCGGGGCGCGAGCAGGCCAGCGCCTGATCGAACGATTCCCGCGTGCCGACGCATTCCAGCACCGAGTCGGCGCCAACGCCTCTGGTGAGTTCCTTGATGCGCGCTACGCCGTCCTCGCCGCGCTCGGCCACGATGTCGGTCGCGCCGAACTCGCGGGCGAGTTTCTGGCGGCTTGCATGGCGGCTCATGGCGATGATGCGCTCCGCCCCCATCTCCTTCGCCGCAAGAACGCCCATCAGGCCGACGGCGCCGTCTCCGACCACGACGACCGTCGATCCTTGCCGCACCTCGGCCGCGTCGGCCGCATACCACCCGGTGCCGAGCACGTCTGACACGGCCAAAAGGTCAGGCACCAGTTCGGCCGGCGGAACCTCGGCGGTAGCCACCAGCGTGCCGTCGGCCAGCGCCACGCGGGCATAAGGCGCCTGCGCGCCGGACATGAACTCGCGCTGTACGCAGGAAGACTGGAAGCCGAAGCGGCAATGCGGGCAGGTGTTGTCGGAGAGGCAGAACGAGCCGACGACGAATTGGCCGGGACGGACCGTGCGCACCTCTGCGCCGACCTCGACGACGATGCCGCAGTACTCGTGGCCCATATGCATCGGGCCGTCCACCGGCTGGAGCCCGCGATAGGGCCACAGATCCGAACCGCAGATGCAGCTCGCCGACAGCTTGATGATGGCGTCCGTCGGCTGAAGGATTTTCGGATCGGCGACCTCCTCGCAGCGGATGTCGCCGGGCTTGTGGAGAACGGTTGCGAGCATGCTTGTTTCCTTTCGTTCAATCGCGGGAGGTCAGGCGCTGTATTCGGCGTCGGTGACGTGTTCCAGCCACTCGACGGCCTTGCCGTCCTTGATCTCCTGGACGGCGATATGGACCATCGCGGTCTGTGGCGAAGCGCCGTGCCAATGTCTTTCGCCGGGAGCGAACCAGACGACATCGCCTGGCCGGATCTCCTCGACCGGGCCACCCTTGCGCTGCACGCGACCAAAGCCGGCAACGACGATCAGCGTCTGTCCCAGCGGATGCGTGTGCCATGCGGTGCGGGCGCCGGGCTCGAAGGTCACCTGTGCGCCCTGCACTCGCGCGGCGTCGAACGGGTTGAAGAGCGGATCGATGCGGACCGTGCCGGTAAACCAGTCCGAGGGACCTTTGCCGGAGGGCCTCGTGCCGGCGCGAATAATGTCCATGGTGATCTCTCGTCTGTGCGTTTTTGATGTGGGCGGCCGCAGGTGATTGCGGGATCTTCGACCCAGTTGGCAGAGCCCGACTGGGGCGCCGGAGAGCCTCCCGCGCCGACTTGCGGGGAAGATATTGCGGTCGACCTCGTTCGAATAGGCGATATAATCCGCATGGACTTATCGATATCTGATATAAATCTGGATCACGAGGCAGCGATGCAACGCGACGGCATGAAGGATCTACTCTGGTTCGTGGCGGTCGCGCGGGAGCGCAGCTTCACCAGGGCGGCGGCGAAGCTCGGAACCTCGCAGTCGACGCTGAGCCACACGATCAAGGAATTGGAAGCGCGCCTGGGCGTTCGGCTGCTGACGCGCACGACGCGAAGCGTCGCGCCGACCGAGGCGGGCGAGCGGCTCTACCAGTCGCTCGTGCCGCGTTTCGAGGAGATCGAAGCCGACCTGGCAAGCCTGGTGGCCTTTCGCGACAAGCCGTCGGGAACGGTCCGCATCACGCTCTCCGACCACGCGCTGCAGTCGACCGTCTGGCCAAGGCTCGAGCCGGTGCTTCGCGACTATCCCGACCTCAATGTCGAGCTCTACAGCGACAACGGCATGCGCAACATCGTCGAGGAGCGCTTCGATGCCGGCGTGCGGCTCGGCGAGAGCATCGACAAGGACATGATCGCGGTGCGGATTGGCCCGGACTGGCGGCTGGTGGCCGTCGCCTCGCCAGACTATTTCTCCCGCCGCCCGGCGCCCAGGACACCGCAGGATCTGGTCGGGCACGACTGCATCAACCTGCGGCTGACGACGTTCGGAGGCCTCTATGCGTGGGAATTCGCCAAGGGCGGCCGCGACCTCAGGGTCCGGGTGGAGGGCCAACTCACCTTCAACTCGACCATCCCGATGGTCGACGCCGCGATCAGCGGCTCAGGCATCGCCTATGTGCCGGAAAGCCTCGTCAGCCGCCACATCGCCGAGGGGCGCCTGACGCTGGTGCTCGGCGACTGGAGCCCGCCCTTCGCCGGCTATCATCTCTACTATCCGAGCCGGCGGCAGCTCTCGCCGGCATTGGCGGTGATCGTCGACGCCCTGCGGCACCGGAGTTGAGGAGCAGAGGCGCTTGTTGGCTTAGATCAGCCGCTGCCCGCCGTCGAACGTGGATGGTCTCGCCGGTCATGGTGCCTCCTCGCACATCGCGAGCTACTCTACGAGCCCGTCAATCGCGAGTGGCGCGTTTTAGCGATTTCGGTCCGTCTTTCAGCCGGCGGACCAAAGGCTCCGGAAGCGCCGCCGCCTGAGCCTCCGCAGGTCTCCCGAGAGCCACCTCGAGCGCCGACCGTCGCTGTCTTTCCCGCAAATCCGAAAGCAGGCAAACAGCCGAGGGTCTCCGCCGGTCAGTCGTTGCTGGTCATCGCCACGAATGTCGTGTCGCATCGCCAAGGCACCGCAGCCATTGTGCGGTGCCGGTCAATTCTCCGCCAGCGGAAACTCGTTGGCGATCGTGACATGGTGGTGGATGCGGCCCTCGAAATATCGGCCCAGCACCGCCTCGGTCGCGGCGCGCGATTCGGCGCGGGCGGGGCTGGCGAGGGCCGCGTCGACCGCCGCCAGGTCGCGGTAGTTGATCGCCAGGATCATCGGGAATTCCGGCGCGCCGTCGTCGCGCTTCTCGGCGAAGGAGACGCGGACATCGAGCGCGCCCGGGAAGGCTTTCCATTTGGGCAGGACGGTCTCGATCACGTCTCTGCGGAACGCTTCCGTCTGGCCGTCCTTCACCTTGCCCTCGAACAGTGCGTAGCGCGTAATCATTTGCCGTCCTCTTTGCGTTGGAAAAATTCCATCAGTGCGGCCTGGTCCTCGCCGCCCAGTCCGGCGGCCGTCAGCAGCCGATGCACCTCGGCGCAGACTGTTGTTAGCGGCATCGCGGTGTGCGTGCGCCGCGCCAAATCCTGGGCGGCGTTGAGGTCCTTCACCATGTTGTCAATGCGGCCGGTGCGGCGGTAGTCGCGGGTGGCGAAGCGCGGCAGGTATTCCTGCAGGATGGCGCTGTCGGCGCGACCGCCCTTCAGCGCCTGCGGGATCTTGAGCGCGTCGACGCCGGCGTCGAGCGCCAGGCGGGTCGCTTCCGCCACGGCCATGAAATTCAGCGCGCACAGCACCTGGTTGATCAGCTTGGTCGTCTGGCCGGCGCCGGCCGGTCCCATATGGGTGTAGTTGCTCGCGACGTCGCGCAGCACGGTGTGAGCATCCGCAACGTCCTGTGCCTCGCCGCCAGCCATCAGCGTCAACTCGCCGATCAGCGCCTTGGGCGCACCGCCGGAGAGCGGACTGTCAACCCAGCGCAAACGCTTGTCGCTCGCATCGGCGGCCAGCTGGCGCGTCGCGTCGGGATCGATGGACGACATGTCGATGATCAGCGTGCCGGGCCTTGCGCCCGCAGCCACGCCGGCGTCGCCGAACACAGCGCGGCGCACGATCGCGGCTGAATTGAGGCTGAGGATGACATAATCCGCCGCGCCGGCCGCCTCGGCCGCGCTCGCCATCGCAGTCGCGCCCCTGGCGACCAGCGCCTCGACCTTGGCCTTGTCGAGGTCAAACACAGCGAGGCGATTGCCGGTGGCGAGCAGGCGCTCGCCGATCGCTCCGCCCATGGCGCCGGCGCCAATCAGTGCGACTCTGTTGGTCATGTCGGTCCTCCCGCCAGCCTGGCTGCTATGTCCGCGACGATCTCATCGAGCGGCGCATCGATTGTCACCGCGATCGCATTCTCGTCCTTGCCCGGCACCTCCAGCGTCGCGAACTGGCTGTCGAGCAGGCTGGTGGGCATGAAGTGGCCGGTGCGTTCATGCATGCGCTTCGAGATCAGCGCGCGCGACCCGTCGAGATAGATGAACAGCACCGGCTCGCCTGCTTGCTCGGTGATGAAATCGCGATAGACGCGTTTCAGCGCCGAGCAGCCGACGATTACCGGCGCGGGCCGTTGCCGCAGCGTTTCGCCGACCTTGGCCAGCCAGGGCCACCTGTCGGCATCGTCGAGCGGAATGCCGGCGCTCATCTTGGCGATGTTGGCCTCAGGGTGCAGCTTGTCGCCATCGACGTATGTCGCCGAGATCGCATCGGCGAGCGCCTCGCCGACCGTCGTCTTGCCCGAACCGGTGACGCCCATGACCACCATGCGCGGCGGGGGATCAGATCGAAGCCGTGATGCCGCCGTCGACATAGAGAATGTGTCCATTGACAAAGGATGACGCATCGGAGGCCAGGAAGACGCAGGCGCCGACCAGTTCCTCGACCTGGCCCCAGCGGCCGGCCGGCGTGCGCTTTTCGAGCCAGGCGCTGAAAGCCGGGTCGGCGACGAGCGCCGCATTGAGCGGCGTGTCGAAATAGCCGGGCGCGATCGCGTTGCATTGCAGGCCATGCCTGGCCCAGTCGGTCGCCATGCCCTTGGTGAGGTTGCCGACCGCGCCCTTGGTCGCCGTATAGGGCGCGATGCCGGGGCGGGCGAGCGCGGTCTGGACGCTGGCGATGTTGATGATCTTGCCGCGGCCGCGCCCGATCATGTGCCGCGCCACGGCCTGGCCGACATGGAAGACGCTGGCGACATTGGTCTGCAGCAGGCGCTCGAAGGCATCGGCGGGAAAGTCCTCGAGCGGCGTGCGGAACTGCATGCCGGCATTGTTGACCAGAATGTCGATCGGCCCGCCGGCCTGCTCGAAAGCATCGATGGCGGCGCGCACGGCGTCGTGGTCGGTCGCATCGAAGGCGAGCATCGCGGCGCCGGGAATCTGCATAATCGCGGCAGCGAGTTTCGCCTCGTCGCGGCCGTTCAGCACCACTTTGGCACCGGCTTCGGCCAAACCTTTGGCCAAGGCAAATCCGATGCCTTGCGAGGAGCCGGTGACGAGCGCCGTGCGCCCGGTGAGATTGAACAAGGTGGACGACATTTTCCCAATTGCCTCTCGTCGCTGAGCGTCTTATGTTATCGATAACATCATCTGTCAAGTCAAGTGGAGCGAAACCAATGCAGCGGCCTCACATCCTTCAGGTTGGACCCTATCCCGCATGGGACGAGGAGCCGCTCAACGAAGCCTTCACGGTGCACCGCTATTTCGCGGCCGACGACAAGTCGGCCTTTCTCGCCGAGGTCGGCCCCCTCGTGCGCGGCATAGCCACGCGCGGCGAGCTTGGCGCCAACCGCGCCATGATCGAGGCCTGCCCGTCGCTCGAACTCGTTTCCGTCTATGGCGTCGGTTTCGACGCGGTCGATCTCGCGGCCTGCCGGGAACGCGGCGTGCGCGTCACCAACACGCCGGACGTGCTGACCAACGACGTCGCCGATCTCGGCATCGCCATGATGCTGTGCCTGTCGCGCGGCATTATCGGCGCCGAGCGCTGGGTGCGCGACCGCAGCTGGGCGGCGAAGGGGCTCTATCCGCTCAAGCGCCGCGTCTGGGGACGGCGGGCTGGCGTGCTCGGCCTCGGTCGCATCGGCTATGAGGTGGCCAAGCGCCTTGCCGGCTTCGGCATGGACATTGCCTATAGCGATGTCGCGCCGAAGGAGTTTGCCGGCGATTGGGAGTTCCTCGCCGATCCCGTCGCGCTGGCCAGGCGTTCGGACTTCCTGTTCGTGACGCTTGCCGCGTCCGCCGCGACGCGCCACATCGTCAACGGCGAGGTGATCGCGGCGCTTGGCGAGGAAGGCATGCTGATCAACATCTCGCGCGCGTCCAACATCGACGAGGAAGCGCTGCTCGACGCCCTCGAGAACAAGGTGCTCGGCTCGGCCGCGCTCGACGTCTTCGAAGGCGAGCCGAATCTCAATCCACGCTTCCTCGCGCTCGACAACGTGCTTTTGCAGCCGCACCATGCCTCGGGCACGGTCGAAACGCGCAAGGCGATGGGCAGACTGGTGCGCGACAACCTCGCCGCTCATTTCGCCGGCCAGCCGCTCATCTCGCCGGTGCTGTAGGAGCTCGCTCACCATGAAGTCGATCGTCATCCACGCCGCCAAGGACCTGCGCATCGAGGACCGTTCCGTCGAGGAGCCGGGGCCGGGCCAGGTGCTGCTGCGTCTTGCCGCCGGCGGTATCTGCGGCAGCGACCTGCACTACTACAATCATGGCGGCTTCGGAACTGTGCGCCTGAAGGAGCCGATGATCCTCGGCCACGAGGTCTCCGGCCTGATCGAGAAGATCGGTTCCGGCGTCAGCGGGCTGGAGCCCGGCCAACTGGTCGCGGTCTCGCCGTCCCGGCCCTGCTACAGCTGCCGATACTGCCGCGAGGGGATGCATAACCAGTGCCTCAACATGCGCTTCTACGGCAGCGCCATGCCATTCCCGCACATCCAGGGCGCGTTCCGCGAAATGCTGGTGGCCGATGCGCCGCAATGCGTGCCGGCCGATGGATTGAGCGCCGGCGAAGCGGCGATGGCCGAACCGCTGGCGGTCTGCCTCCACGCCACCCGCCGGGCCGGCGAGATGCTGGGCAAGCGCGTCCTGGTCACCGGTTGCGGGCCGATCGGCCTGTTGTCGATCCTCAGCGCCCGGCGCGCGGGTGCGGCCGAGATCGTCGCCGTCGACCTCGCCGATTTCACCTTGTCGATGGCGTTGCAGGCCGGCGCCGACAAGGCGATCAACACGAGGACCGATCCGGAGGGCCTGGCTCCCTATCTCGCCGACAAAGGGACGTTCGACATTCTCTACGAATGCTCGGGCGCGGCGGCGGCGCTGGCGCAAGGCATCGCGGCGACGCGTCCGCGCGGCACCATCGTGCAGCTCGGCCTCGGCGGCGCCGAGATGGCGCTGCCGATGTCGACGGTCACCGCCAAGGAACTGTCGATCAACGGCTCGTTCCGCTTCCATCCGGAATTCGCCGTCGGCGTCGGGCTGATGCGCAAGAAGCTGATCGACGTCAAGCCGCTGATCACCCACACGGTGGCGTTCGACGAGGCGCTTTCCGGCTTCGAGCTTGCCAATGACCGCAGCCGGGCGATGAAGGTCCAGATCGCCTTTGCATAAGCGTCGGCGGCGCGTTGCATTCCGTTGTGATATCGATAACGTACGGCCATGCAGTCCTCGCCCAAACGCCCGACCATGGCCGATGTCGCGCATCGCGCCAACGTCTCGACGATGACCGTCTCGCGCGCCTTCAAGCGCGACGCCTCGGTCAGCGCCGACACGCGAGACCGCATCCTGCAAGCGGCTGAAGAGCTAGGTTATGTCTTCGACAGCATTGCCGCCAACCTTTCCTCGCGCCGCTCCGGTTTCGTCGCGGTGACGATACCCTCGATCAACAACGCCAACTTCGCCGACACGGTGCGCGGCATGACCGAAGGTTTGCGCGACAGCGGGCTGGAAATCCTGCTCGGCTTCACTGACTACAACGTCGAGGAGGAAGAGCGCCTGGTCGGGCAATTGCTGCAGCGGCGGCCGGAAGCGATCATCGTCACTGGCGGCCGCCACACGCCGTGCTGCCGCAAGATGCTGGCCAATGCCGGCGTGCCGGTGGTGGAGACGTGGGATCTGCCGAGCGACCCGATCGGCCATGTCGTCGGCTTCTCCAACGCCGAGGCCGGGCGGCTGATGGTCGATCATTTCGTCGCGCGCGGCTACTCGAGGCTCGGCTTCATCGGCGGCGACACCTCGCGCGACACGCGCGGCCTCGACCGGCGGCGCGGTTTTTTGGCGGCGCTGCAGGACCGCGGCCTCGACGCCTCGCGTGTCATCGCCTCCGGCGTGCCGCCGATCTCGATGCGCGAGGGCGCGGCCGCCATGGTCGAGATGATCTCGCGCTGGCCCGATACGCAGGCAGTGATGTGCGTGTCCGACCTTTCCGCCTTCGGCGCGCTGATGGAATGCGTGCGGCGCGGCATCAGTGTGCCCGACGACGTCGCGATCGCCGGCTTCGGCGCCTATGACCTTGCCGAGCAGTCGGTGCCGTCGATCACCACGATCGATGTCGGCGCGCATGAGATCGGCATCCGCGTGGCCGAGTTGGTGCTCGATCTGCTCAATGGCCGCCGCGCGGCGGACGACCGGGTCGTCGTCGGCATGACACCCAAGGTGATTGCGCGCCACACGGCTTGAACGCTTTTGGAA
>NZ_RZOJ01000201.1:0-10432 GCF_003998845.1 Mesorhizobium sp. M4A.F.Ca.ET.022.05.2.1
GGTTGGTGCGCCGCTCGCCCGCTCCATCGGATGTTTCGAGGAAGCCGGTCATGCGGCTGTCCTCGAGATGGGCGTCGAGGAAGGCGAAGGTCTCCTCGCCGAGCCGCAAGGCATCGGGATGGCCCGATATATGGGCGTGCGCCAGCGCCAGCAGCACGCAGGAATGGTCGTAGGCGTCCTCGACCGGATCGGCGACCGAGCCGTCGATGTTGAGCGTGCGCACCCAGCCGCCCCTTGCGGTGCGGCCCTTGCCGGCCATGAAATCGATGCCATGGGCGATCAGCCGGTCGGCCGGGCCGGTCCAGCCGCGCTCCTTGGCCACCGCGAAGGCATAGACCTGGCGGGCCTGGGTGCGCACGCGCTTCGGCTTCATCAGCGGCGAGCCGTCGAAGCCGAGCGCCTCATGGAAGCCACCATTACGCTCGTCGACGCCCGACGTCGACCACAGCGGCAGCGTCTCGTCGAACAGCCAGTGATGCACGCGCTGTCGCCAGGCGCCACTTTCGATGACGCGATCATGCGCCGGCGTGAACCTCGTTTCCAGCCGGCCCGACTTCTCCAGCTGCTCGACGATCTTCTTGACGTGCTGGCTGTGGCTGACGGGTGCCACGAAGGTAGCGTCGGCGGTCGAGACAATGGCGACGTCCTTCATGCCGATGGCCGAAAGCAACCGGCCCTCGCCGCGGATGTAGGAGTTTTCGCAATCGATGGCGACGACATCGCCGACGATCACATTGCCGTCCTTGTCTGAGGGGCCGACGTCGAGCAGCGACTGCCAGGAGCCGAGGTCGTTCCAGCGGAAACCCGCCGGCACCATGGCGATGCCCTTGGCCCGCTCCATGATGGCGTAGTCGATCGAGGTCGAGGGAATGGCGGAATAGAGATCGAGCGGCATATAGAGGCCGGAAAGATCCGATGTCGCCGCCTTGTAGGCGGCTTCGGTGGCCTGCCAGATGCCGGGCTGGAACGCCGCGAAGGCGTCACGCATGGCGCCGGCGCGGAACAGGAAGATGCCGGTATTCCAGTAGAAGGTTCCGGCTTCGACATAGGCTTGCGCGGTGGCGAGGTCGGGCTTCTCGACGAAGCGCGAGACATCGAAGATGCCGTCGGTGTCAGCGGCGACTTCGATATAGCCATAGCCGGTCTCGGGCTGGGTCGGCTTGATGCCGAACACCACTAGACGACCGGCGCTCGCCGCCTCCGCTCCGGCTTCGACGCTGCGCCAGAACTGCTTGGCGGTTGAAATCTGGTGATCGGACGGCACTACCAGCATCAGGCTGTCGCCAAATTCGGCGAGCGTGCGCAATGTGGCGAGTGCGACAGCGGCCGCGGTGTTGCGGCCGGCCGGCTCGAAAAGCGGGCCGCCGCCGGCGAGGTCGAGCCCGGCGAGGTCGACATGGACGCGCTCGGCATGGCGCTCGGAGGCGATCAGGAAGATCGGTGTTTCGCCGGTGGGCCTCGCCGCCAGCCGGCGCAAGGTCTTGGCCAGCATCGAGCCGTCGCCGGAAAAATCGTGGAACTGCTTGGGATTGTCCTCGCGCGACAGCGGCCAGAGCCGCGAGCCGATGCCGCCGCTCATGACGAAACTGACGATGCGCTGGCTCATTTATGTCTCACACTCATAAGTTGTTTTGTCGAGCAACGTACAGCTTTAAGCACTGTTTACCCGATTCGAAATCCGCTCGGTCGCCAGATCGACGAAGGCCTTGACCAGAGGCGAAAGGTGGCGGCTGCTGGGATAGAGGACATAGAGGCCGCCGGCCGGGGTGGTATGCTCCTTCAGCACCCGGCGCAACCGGCCCTCGCCGATAAGTGCTTCCGCTATTCCATAGGGCAGTTGGGCGATGCCATAGCCGGCAATCGCGGCGGCGACGACCGCCTGCATCTCGTTGGCGGCGAAGCGCCCGGAGACCGTGACCGTCTCCTGGCCCTGCGGTCCGTCCAGCACCCAGTGGGCGCCGGCCGCCGAGGGGCCCGCAATGACGCATTGATGGTGCGCCAAGTCCGCCGACGCTTCCGGCGCTCCATGGCGCGCGAGATAGTCCGGGCTGGCGCAGAGTTGCCTGTGCGTCGAGCCGAGCTTGCGGGCGATCAGTGTCGAATCCTGAAGCACCCCGGTGCGGAAGGCGAGATCGATCCCGTCCTCGACCAGGTTGAGCTTGTCGTCGGTCAGGCGGAGCTCGACCTTGGTCTTCGGATAGATCTCGAGAAAGTCGACCACGGCACGGTTGAGGAAATAGGCGCCGAAGCCGACGGGCGCCGAGATGCGGATCGTGCCCGATGGCTCCGCGCTCGCTTCGGCAAGGCGCAGATTGGCCTGCTCGATCGCCCGCAGCGCCTGGCTGCTCTGCTCGTAATAGAGACGCCCCGCATCTGTCATGTTGAGGCTGCGCGTCGTGCGCTGCAGCAGGCGGACGCCGACCTCCCGCTCAAGCGCGGCAATGCGGCGGCTGACCGTGGTTTTGGGCATGGCGAGCAGGCGCGCGGCGGCGGTGAAGCTGCCGGCTTCCACAACGCGGGCAAAGACCACAATGTCGTTGAGGTCGATCATTGTATCCTAGAATGGGACAAAATTTTCCAATTATAGGCAATTATGCATCAATGATGCAAACTCTAACTTTGCTCCACGCAAACAAGGAGCAAACAGATGACCACCAAAAGAGACATTCTGGTGACCGGTGCCACCGGCCAGCAAGGCGGCGCCGTCGCACGCGCCCTTCTTGCCAAGGGCCACAGCGTCAAGGCATTGACGCGCTCGCCGGACGGCAAGGCCGCACGGCAGCTGGCGGCGGCCGGGGCCGAAATCGTGGCCGGCGATCTCTTCGATGCTGCGTCCATCATCAAGGCTGCGAGCGGCGTCGACACCATGTTCCTGATGGGCACCATGACCGAGGCCGGCATGGAGGAAGAGACCCGCCAGGGGATCCTTGCCGCCGATGCGGCCAAGTCTGCCGGCGTCGGGCATCTCGTCTATTCGTCCGTCGCCGACGCCAACAAGAAGACCGGCATCCCGCATTTCGAAAGCAAATATCTGGTCGAGCAGCACATCGAGCGGCTCGGCATCCCCTATACGATCAGCGCCCCGGTCGCCTTCATGGAGAATTTCGCGGCACCCTGGTCGCTCGGCGCGCTGGCCCAGGGCGCGCATGCCTTTGCGGTGCCCGCCAAGCGCCCGCTGCAGCTGGTCGCGCTGGCTGATATCGGCGCCTTCGTCGCTGCGCTCGCCGAGCGGCGCGAGCGGGTGTTCGGCAAGCGCTTCGATTTCGCTGGCGACGAACTCTCCGGCGAAGAGCAGGCGAAAGTGCTGTCGCAGGCCATCGGCCGCCCGATCGGCTACCAGGAGATCCCGATCGCCATGGCCCGCCAGCAGAGCGAGGATGCGGCGTTGATGTTCGAATGGTTCGACAGCGTCGGCTACGACGTCGACATCCCCGCCTTGCACAAGGAATTCCAGGAGGTGCGCTGGCACAGCTTTGCCGACTGGGCGCGCGCGTTCGACTGGAGCATGCTCGATCGGTCAGCCGCCTGATTGCGCTAGGTTTCGGCAAGCGGATCAGCCAGTCCATCGTGCTGGTCCGCTTGCCCTTTTCGCGCAGCGGATCGCTGAGCCAGCCCGAAGATTTCAACAGCCCGCGGCGAATGTGACGAAATGCGACAGACGTACTGCCATTGGCGCTTGCAGGATCGAAAAGCGGCGGCTATAAGCCCGCGGTCTGGTCACGGAGTGTAGCGCAGTCTGGTAGCGCACATCGTTCGGGACGATGGGGTCGCAGGTTCAAATCCTGCCACTCCGACCAGAAAAACAAACACTTAGATGTTTGTTGCCTCCCGCTCCCGAAATCACCCATCTGCGCCGCAAATCGAGCGGAACGGCCTCTGGCCTTCCATTGTGCTCGACAACAGGCTCTCGCTTTGACCTAATGGGGCGGCCCTACCCTGGTTCGACGGGCGTGCGGGACTGAGGAACGGCGAGAGCAGGTGAAAGTATGAAGTCCGCGCCGACGGCAGCGCTCCCATTCACCTTGATCACTGTGCTGCTCGTAGCGGTTGGCTGCTCCTCGAGGTTTGCCTCGATCGATTCGGGCAAATACGACCGCATGAGCTGCCCGGAACTCAACGTCGCGCTCGGCGACACCGCCACCGAGATCTCGCAAACCGCCATCGCACGCGGCAAGGTCGCCAATACCAGCGTGCCGAACTGGCTGCTGGGCGGCGAGCGTGTGAAAACGGTCGTGGCCAATCGCGAAACGGCCAAAATCGAACGACTGCAGCAACAGCAGCAGGCGATAGTCACGGCGCGAAAGCGTCAGTGCGCGTCCACGCAATGATTTGCCTCTGACAGGTGACGTTTCAGATCACGCGCTCATCCGGAAGCGCGCCGTATCGATCGCGGCGTTCATCAGTGTCTGGGTGTAGCCGGCCTGCGGATTGCTGAAGATCGCCTCCGTCGGCCCTTCCTCGACGATCTTGCCCTGCTTCATGACGATGATGTAGTCGGCCATGGCGCGGACCACGGCGAGGTCGTGGCTGATGAACAGGTAGGACAGTTCGTGGTCGGCCTGCAGCTTGCGCAGCAGCTCGACGATCTGCTTCTGCACCGAGCGGTCGAGCGCCGAGGTCGGCTCGTCAAGCACCACCAGCTTCGGCTTCAGGATCATGGCACGGGCGATGGCGATGCGCTGGCGCTGGCCGCCGGAGAATTCGTGCGGATAGCGGTTGCGCGAATTGGGGTCGAGCCCGACTTCGCGCAGCGCCTCGATGGCGCGCTGGTCGCGCTGCTTGCCGGTGAGCGACGGTTCGTGCACCAAAAGCCCTTCGGTGATCACCTGGCCGACGGTCATGCGCGGCGACAGCGAGCCGAACGGGTCCTGGAAGACGAGTTGCATCGCGCGCCGCAACGGCCGCATCGCCTGGCGATCGGCGTCGGAGATGTCGCGGTCGCCAAAACGTATGAGACCGTCGCTGGGCAGCAGCCTGAGCAGCGCGCGGCCGAGGGTCGACTTGCCGGAACCGGATTCGCCGACGATGCCGATCGTCTGGTTGCGCTTCAGGCGGATCGAGATGTTGTCGACGGCGCGCAGCATCAGCGGCTCGCCGGCGAGGAAGCCGCCGCCGATCCTGAACACCACTTCGACATTGCGGCCCTCGAGCATCACTGGGGCACCGGCTGGCGGCGGCGCCTTGGAGCCGGTCGGCTCGGCGGCCAGCAGCATCTTGGTGTAGGCGTGCTGCGGGTTGGCGAAGAGCGTCTCCGCCTCGCCCTCCTCCACCACCTCGCCCTGGCGCATGACATAGACGCGGTCGGCGAAGCGCCTGACGATGCCGAGATCGTGGGTGATGAAGACGATGGCCATGCCGAGCTTGCGCTGCAATTCGGCGAGCAGCATCAGGATCTGCGCCTGGATGGTGACGTCGAGCGCCGTCGTCGGCTCGTCGGCGATCAAAATGTCGGGATCATTGGCGAGCGCCATGGCAATCATGACGCGCTGGCGCTGGCCGCCCGACATTTCGTGCGGATAGGATTTCATCCGCCGCTCGGGATCGGGAATGTGCACCAGTCGCAGCAGCTTCAACGCCTCTTCGCGGGCCTCCGCGACACCCAGCCCGCGATGCCTGCGGATTGGCTCGATCAGCTGGTTGCCGATCGAATAGAGCGGATCGAGCGAAGTCATCGGCTCCTGGAAGATCATGCTGATCTTGCGGCCGCGCACCTTGTTGAGTTCGCTCTTGCTCATCGTCAAAAGGTTGCGGCCGCGATAGTCGACGGCGCCGGTCGCCTCGCCGTTGGCGGCGAGCAGGCTCATCGCCGCCATCATCGTCTGGCTCTTGCCTGAACCGGATTCGCCGACCACCGCGACGGTCTCGCCGGCCTTGACGTTGATGTTGATGCCCTTCACCGCCTCAACGGCACCGTCGAGGGTGCGGAAGCGGACGCGAAGGTCCTTGACGTCGAGGATCGTTTCGGCAGCGGCCATCTCAGCGGTCCTTGGGGTCGAGCGCGTCGCGCAGGCCGTCGCCAACGAAATTCAGCGCGAACAATGTCGAGACGAGGAAGAAGGCCGGGAACAGAAGCAGCCAATTGGCGCTGCCGATGTTCTTGGCGCCTACCGAGATCAGCACACCCCAGCTGGTCATCGGCTCCTGCACGCCCAGACCGAGGAAGGACAGGAAGCTTTCCAGGATGATGACCTGCGGCACCAGCAGCGTCATGTAGATCACCACGGGGCCGAGCAGGTTGGGGATGACGTGGCGCATCAGGATGCCGCGCTGGCCGACACCCATGGCTTCGGCGGCCTGGACATATTCCTGCCTTCGGATCGACAGCGCCTGGCCGCGCACGATGCGTGCCATGTCGAGCCACAGCACGGCGCCCACCGCCAGGAACATCAGCACGAAGTTGCGGCCGAAGAACACCACCAGCATGATGACGAAGAAGATGAAGGGCAGCGAATAGAGCACGTCGACGATGCGCATCATCACCTCGTCGACCCGGCCGCCGGCAAAGCCGGCCGCGGCGCCGTAGAGCACGCCGATCACCACCGCCACGACGCCAGCCAGCAGGCCGATGGCCAGCGATATGCGCCCGGCCATCAGCGTGCGCGACAGCAGATCGCGGCCGGTGTTGTCGGTGCCAAACAGGAAATACTGCTGCTTGATCGACGCGCTCATCGTCGCTTCGAGACCATCCGGCGACTTGCTCTCGATCTTGGTGCCGTCGAAAGCGTCTGAGCGGTCGAGATAGCGGATGTTGCGATCGTCGATCGGCTTGGTCGAGGTGACGGTGACGATGACCCGGCTGCCGTCCTGGTGCCATTCCTTGATGTCGACGCGCATCCGCTTGATGGCGTCGGTAAGCGCGGTCTGGATCATGTCGGGCTTCGGATAGGCCGAAAGGCTCGGCGGCGTGCGCACATAGTCGCCATAGATCGTGGTGTATTCGTGCGGCACCAGGGATGGGCCAAACACGCTGATCAGCGCAATGAAGGCAAGATAATAGAGGCTGAACATGGCGGCGCGGTTGGCCTTGAGGCGCGCCCAGGCATCGCCCCAGAGCGAGCGGCCAACGACGGCCGGGGCCGGGGCTGCGATATCAGTCATAGCGCACCCTTGGGTCGACGACCGCGTACATGACATCGACGATCAGGTTGAAGACGATGGTGAAGATGGCGATCACCACCACCGTTCCCATGACCAGCGTGTAGTCGCGGTTCAGAGCGGCATCGACGAAGTAGCGGCCGACGCCCGGAATGGAAAAGATGGTCTCGACGATGACGGAGCCGGTGAGCAGCGCCGCCGCCGCCGGGCCGGTGAAGGAGACGATCGGCAGGATCGCGCCGCGAAGCGCATGCTTGACCACCACCGACCAGTCGGACAGGCCGAGCGCGCGGGCGGTGCGGATGTGATGGGACCGCAAGCTCTCGATCATCGAGCCGCGCATCAGCCGGGCGACGATCGCGATCTGCGGCAGCGCCAGTGTCAGCACCGGGCCGACCTTGTTGATCAGGGCGCCGTCGCCCCAGCCGCCGATCGGCAAGAGCTTCCAGGTCAGGCCGAACAGGAGCTGGATCACCGGCGCGATGACGAAAGTTGGAATCGTGCTGCCGGCCGTCGCCAGCGCGATCACGGCATAGTCGCCAAGCTTGTTCTGGTTGAGCGCGGCGACGGTGCCGAGCACGCTGCCGAGCAGCAAGGCCAGCAGCAGCGCCGAGGAACCGAGCTGGACCGAGATAGGCAGCCCCTTGGCGAACAGTTCGGTGACGGTGAAATCCGGCATATTGTAGCTCGGGCCGAAATTGCCGCGCAAAAGATTACCGAGATAGTGGACATATTGCAGCCAGAGCGGATCGCCCAGGCCGAACTGCGCTTCCAGATTGGCCCTTATTTCCGGACTCAGGCCCCGCTCCTGGTTGAACGGGCCGCCCGGCGCGACACGGATCAGGAAGAACGCCACCGTCACGATGACGAATAGCGTCGGGATGGCGGTCAACAACCGCCGGAAGACATAACGCAGCATCGGCGCCCCGCTTCAGCCAGGGTGACAGCTCTCCAAACGAAGACCCATAACGCTGGCGTATCTGATCTTCGCACCGGCATTCCCGAAAATCCAACCCGACTTTCGGCCCGGTACGACGACAGACCGCGGCCGCCGCTGCCCAAAATGGGAGCGGCGGCACGGCCAAGGTTTCTTGTCAGTCCTTGGAGATGAAGCGGGACGGATGGATGTCCATCACATTGTCGTCGAAGCCATGCAGCTTCGAGGAAACGATGTCGTGGAAGCTGTAGTAGAGAAGCGGGATCTGGCCAACGTCGTCGACGAGGACGCGCTCCGCCTCGGCCAGCTCCTTCATGCGTTCCTCGGGCTTGCCGCCGGCGGCGGCTGCCTTGTCCATCGCAGCCTCATAGGCCGGGCTGTTGTAGTTGGAGTAGTTGTTGCCGCTCGCCTTGCGCGAGATGCCGAGGAAGGTCTCCGGATCCTTATAGTCGGCGATCCAGGCGGCGCGGGCGACGTCGTAGTTACCCTTCTGCTCGAGGAAGCCGTAATGGGTCTTGGTGTCGGTGTTGAGCAGCGTCACCTCGACGCCGAGCGGCTTCAGCTGCTCCTGGATGGCGACCGCCGTGTTCTTGTGGTTCTCCGAGGTGTTGTAGCGGATCTCCATCTTCAACGGATGCTCGGGCGTGTAGCCGAGTTTCTCGAGGATCTTCTTGGCAGCGTCCTCGCGGTCGATCTGCGGCATGTCGGCGTATTTGGCCACTGCCGGCGTGTATCCCTCGATGCCCGGAGGCACCATCGAATAGCCGGGCAGCATCGAGTTCTGCCAGACTTTCTCGGCGAGGAAGTCGCGATCGATTGCCATCGAGATGGCGTTGCGCAGCTCGACATTGTCCCACGGCGCCTTGTCGGTCTTGATCGCGTAATAATAGGTGCCGAGATACGGACCGACGCGGACCTGGTCGCCGAATTTGGTCTTGAGATCGGCAAGCTGTTCGGTCGGCAGGTCACCATAACTGTCGAGTTCGCCGGCCTCGAAGCGCTTCATCGCAGACGAGCGATCCTCAGTCGGGATGTAGTTGACGACGTCCATTTTGACGGTCCCGGCGTCCCAGAATTTCGGATTCTTGACCAGCTTGAGATGGTCGTTGGGCACCCATTCGGCCAGCGTATAGGCGCCGTTGGAAACCAGCTTGCCCGGCTTGATCCAGTCGGCGCCGAGCTTGTCTATGGAGGCCTTGTTGACCGGATAGGTCGCCTGGTGGGTCAGCATCTCCAGGAAATAGGGCGTCGGCGCCTTCAGCGTCACTTCCAGCGTGTTGGCGTCCACCGCCTTCACGCCCATGTCCTCTGCCTTGCCTTTCTTGGTGTTGAAGTCCTCAGCGCCCTTCACCGGATAGAGCATCGAGGCGTATTCGGCAGCGGTGGCCGGATCTTCCAGCCGATGGAACGAATAGACGAAATCGTCCGCCGTCACCGGGCTGCCATCCGACCAGAGGCCGTCCTTGCGCAGCTTGAAGGTGTAGACAGTGCCGTCGTCGGACACGGTCCAGCTTTCCGCGGCGCCCGGGATGAGGTTCGTCTTCTGGTCATGCATGACCAGGCCCTGGAACAGGTCGCGTATGATATCGGCTTCGTAGACCGTCGACGTTTTGTGCGGATCGACGGTCTCCGCCTCGGCGGCGGATCCGCGGTTGTAAACGGTCTCGGCGAAAGCCGGCGTGTAGAAGGTGCCCGCGGCCAAGGCCATGGTCGTGGCGAACACCGTCGCCTTCAGCACATTTTTCAGCATGAAGTTCTCCCTGTCGGCGCGGCCCCTCAGCCACACCTTTTACGTGTTGACGCCCCTGAACCAATTTTGGTCGCTTTTGGGCGTGCCACCGATCGCTTCCGGCGGCTGGTGGCAGGACACTAGACAGACAGATATCCGATTTCAACCGAGTCGTGCTGTGTGCACGCTTGACGCTAAGTTAGCGCGCAATCGCTAAAACAGCGGCAACTTAAGCAAAAACATGACGTTCAACTTGCTGCACCTAGCGGTTGCTCCATCCGTTTTCTGTTTTTGCAGTGCGGATTTGGCATGCTCCGCACTATGCTGCAGGACCCAAAAAGCCGTGTTTCGTGGTCTCGTTTCCGGGCTGATGCCGTCGGGACAACGGCGGTCGAATTCGCCATGCTGGCGCCGCTTTTCATCCTGCTTCTGCTCGGAATGGTTGCATATGGCATCTATTTCGGAGCCAGCCATTCGGTCCAGCAGATCGCCGCCGACGCGGCGCGAACGGCGATAGCCGGGCTGAACCAGACCGAGCGGCAGGCCCTGGTCACCGATTTCATCAATCACGACGTCGCCGGCTATCCCTTCGTCGACGCGCACAAGCTGACGGTCGACGCCAAGGACAGCGTCATCGACGGCAGCCAGTTCGTGGTTTCGGTGAGCTACGA
>NZ_RZOJ01000202.1:0-10423 GCF_003998845.1 Mesorhizobium sp. M4A.F.Ca.ET.022.05.2.1
GGGTGGCGCCTGTGATCAAACCATACCTGGCGCCAGCCTAGGTAGGTTCGATTAACGAATGATGAGACCGGGACTTCAAAATCGCCGGCATGGCAAAAATAAGGGCCGCCAATGAGGCGGCCCTTATTTGAAAGCAAGCTGGTTGCTTCGATATTACGAGTTGTTGACCGTCGTGGCGATCGCGTTGAACTTGTTGTTCAGCGCGTTGCCGAGGGCGCCGGCGCCGACCATGATGGCGAGCGCGATGAGAGCGGCGATCAAGCCATATTCGATGGCGGTCGCACCGGACTCGTTCTTCACAAAACGTGCAATGAGATTAGACATTCGAGAGCTCCTACTCCACGTGTTACAGCACTTCCGTCAACTTCTCTTGCCGGTTGATCGGATGCTGCCCAATCTAGGGAGAAGCCCTTTCGATCGGCTTAATAAACAGCCTTACCGATTCCTTTCCGGTCGCGAATCCGTTGCTTGGTTAATCGTCGGCTAAAGTAGTGAAAGGCCGCCTCGCCTCGCGCAAAGCAGCGGTAAAGGCGGGGTCCCCGACGATCGCTCAAGCAGCGATCACGGCCCGCGCGGCATGCAACCGTAGCCTGGTGTTAAGCGTGACAGCCCGGGGCTTAACCGTTGGTTCACCAATCTCGTTCATGTTCCGTTGAACAGTTTGCCGCCCTGGAGCGTCCTGATGACCGGATTGAGATCGTCGTTTGCAGTTGCCGCGCTTCTCGCCGCCAATTTCGTCATGCCGGCAAAAGCTGGGCCCGGCATCGAGGTCACCATGAACCAGGCCAAGATCGTCAAGCTGTCGCGCGCCGCCGACACAATCGTCATCGGCAATCCGGCGATTGCCGATGCCTCCGTGCAGGACGCCTCGACGATCGTACTGACGGGCAAGGGATTCGGCGTCACCAATCTGGTCGTCCTCGACCAGGAAGGCAGCCCGATCATCGACGAGCAGGTCACCGTCGTGCGGCAGGATGCATCCTCGGTCAGAATCTACAGGCGTGCCGAGATCCAGACCCTGTCCTGCACGCCCTATTGCGAGAGTTCCTACAAGAGCGATAGCGAGAGAACCTCGGAAACCGAGATGAGCGCCAGCCACTGAATCGCCGGCCGCCGGCGGCGTTGCCGCGCCGCCGGCCACGGTTAGCTGCTGGTTAAGGGCTTTTCGACGACTCTAACGGTCATCCAAACCGGACCTCAATGGGTTTTGGCTAGTGTTCCGGCCGGCATCAACGGATCGGCAGGGAGGGGGCATGCGCGGGAATCCGGCACCCGAGGACGACAATCGCGGCAAAGGGCGGACAAGGCTCCGCTCCCGCTTTTCTGGCGATCGGCGCGGCAGCACGGCGATAGAGTTCGCTATGTTGGCCCTGCCTTTTGCTCTCCTCGTCTTCGCCATCCTCGAAAGCTGTATTTCATTTGCCGGCCAGGAGGTGATGGCCAATGCCACGGATGACATCGCCCGCCAACTGCGCACCGGCCAGCTAAGGCCGGCCGACGTGTCCGGCACCAAGTTGAAGGACATGATCTGCGCCAAGTTGGAGATCATGGTCGCCAAGAACTGCCCGGGGTTGCTCGTCGACCTGCGCGAATATCCAACCTTTGCGGACGCCGCAACGGCAAGCTTCAAGATCGTAAACGGCGACATCGTGCTGACGCAGGGCACCAATTCGACGAGCTTCGGCGTATCGCCTGGGCTGGCGGAATCGAAGAACATGCTGCGTGTCTTCTACAAATGGCCGGTCATGACCGACTTCATGGCCAGGTCGATGGCCAATCTGAAGGACGGCAACACGCTGCATTTCGCGTCGGTGACCTGGCAGAACGAACCGTTCGACAATTGAGACTTACGGGCATGCTTCGGCAAAACGGGGGTAAGGGCATGTATCGTGCGGGGGCACATCGGGGGATTTTGGCGGCCTGGGCAAGGGCGACGCGGTTTTGCGCTGATCGCCGCGGCGTCGCGGCGATCGAGTTCGCCTTCATCGTGCCGCTGCTGCTCGTCATGTATTTCGTGACCATGGAGGCCTCACAGGCCATCGAGACCAGCAAGAAGGTCAGCCGCATCGGCAGCATGGTGGCGGACCTCGTCACGCAGCAGAACACGATCAGCAAGGCGGATCTCGACGCGATCATGAAGATCGGCACATCGACCTTGAAGCCCTACAACCGGTCGACCCCCAAGATCGTCATCACGGCCATAGAGGTCACGACCGATACGACGCCGAAGGTGCAGGTCGTCTGGTCGCGCAAGCTGGACAACGGCGCCACCAGCGCCGATGCCGCGAAGACCACCACCACCACAATTCCCACCGCGCTCAACGTCAAGGGCACGTTCCTGATCCGTGTCGAAAGCGACCTCGCCTATGAGCCGATCATCACTTGGGCGGCGGACAGCCAGGAGCGGATTGGACTGACCTCGGCTTTCAGCCACATTTCGATGAGCGAGACCTATTACCTGCGGCCGCGCAGGAGCACCACGATCCCTTGTGGCGATTGCTGAGAATTCCTTTGCCGCTGCGGTGGTCGCCGCGTCGTCCGGGGCTACTGCCGGCCCTCTTTGCCCGACACCAGCCGCACGATCGCCGCCGCCGTCGCATAGTCCTCTTGCGAGGTGACGGTGAAGCCGCCGGAATGCGTTGCCTCCAGGAGATCGTAGACATCGGGCGTCATCGACTTCAGGTTGGTGAGGAACACGGTGAGCCGGCGCTTGGCCTCGGGGTCGAGATCGCTGCGCACGGCATGCGGGCCATATCTCAGCAGCCCTGACGTCCACACCACCTGAACGGACGTCTTCGAAAGACCCGCCGCCTCCAGCCGCGCCAATGTCCCGTTCGGATCCGCCACCTGGTCGCCCGTGCCGGCAGGCTGGCCAGCAGGGAGAGCCGGCTGACTGTCGGGCACTGCCGTTTTGTCATTGGAGGCTACCCAGCCGAACAGGGCATCGGCCTCACCATCGACCAGCATTGTTTCGGCGGCGGCGGCCGAAGCGGCGTGTATCAGGTACGGCGAGTCCTCGCTGATTCCGACACCTGCATCCGCCAGGCCGGCAAGCGGCAGCAGCGAACCGCCGATACTGTCGGCAGGCGCCAAGGCGATCCGGTGGCTGGCCATCGCGGCCAGGTCCGGGACCTTGCCGTCGCGCGTCACAAGGACGGAGCGGATGCCGGTGGCGCCATCCACGTCGACCGGCGCCACCAGAGGTTCGACGCAGCCGCAGCGCTCGGACGCCGTCGCATAGGCAATTGCCGAATAGACGGCATATTGGATTCGTCCGTCCACCTGGGCCTCGATCAGCGCCTGGTAGTCGCGCGCGACGACGAACTCCGCCTTCATGCCCAGTGCCTTCGTATAGGCGTCGGTCAGCAGCGCCAGGCCCGGAACGGTGTTGCCACCACCCGGTTCGGCGACGATGCCGATGCGGAACGTGCCGATGTCGTCGCGCCAGTCGGCGCTGGCCGTGTCCGGCCAGGATGCGGCCAGCAACGCCAGAGCAGCCATCCATGCCTTGAAGGAAGGCTTTGCCGAAAATCCGCCGTGCCTTCTCATCCCTGCCCCGCCTGTGCCGGCATCCCACCTCGCCCGACTATCGCGCCGAGCGGTTGCCGTTTGGTTTCCGAATTGCCAATGGCGATGCGGAACCCTATGTCTGGGGCCGCAGACAGGCAACAATGACCCTTTGATGGCGCGCGCTTTCCTCTTCGTCCTCGACTCTTTCGGCATCGGCGGCGCCGCCGATGCGGCCCGCTATGGCGATGCCGGCGCCGACACGTTCGGGCACATTGCACTCGCCTGCGCCCAGGGTCGCGCGGACCGCGAAGGCTTGCGCCGCGGACCGCTCGCCGTGCCCAACATGATGTCGCTTGGGCTTGCCCGCGCGGCAGAAACCGCGACGGGGTTCCACTTCGACAATGGCGGCACTGAACCGCTTGCCGCGACCCTTCACGGCGCGGCGCAGGAAATCTCCAGCGGCAAGGACACGCCGTCCGGCCACTGGGAAATTGCCGGCCTGCCGGTGCGCTTCGACTGGGGCTATTTCCCCGAGACAGTGCCCGCTTTTCCGGATGCGTTGACCGAGGCGATGATCCGGGAGGGAAAGGTGCCCGGCATTCTGGGCGACTGCCATGCGGGCGGAATCGAGATCATCGAGCGGTTCGGCGAGGAGCATATCCGCACCGGCAAGCCGATCTGCTACACCTCGGTCGACTCCGTCCTGCAGATCGCCGCGCACGAAACGCATTTCGGCCTCGAACGGCTCTACGAGTTCTGCAAGACGGTGCGCAGGCTGGCCGATCCGCTGAACATCGGCCGGGTTATCGCCCGGCCTTTCGTCGGCGAAAGCGTCGCCACCTTCGAACGGACATATAACCGCCGCGACTATGCGGTGCCGCCGCCAGAGCCGACCCTGCTCGACCGGCTGACCGGGCGCGGCAGCAAGGTCATCGCGGTCGGCAAGATCGGCGACATCTTCGCGCATCGCGGCATCTCGGAGGTGCGCAAGGCCGCCGGCAACATGGCGATGTTCGACAAGGCGCTCGGCGCGATGGACGATGCCGGCGACGGCGACCTGGTGTTTGCCAATTTCGTCGATTTCGACACGGAGTTCGGCCATCGGCGCGACGTCGCCGGCTATGCCGCGGCGCTCGAGGCGTTCGACCGGCGCCTGCCCGAAGCGCTGGTGAAATTGAAGCAAGGCGACCTCTTCATCCTCACCGCGGACCATGGCAACGATCCGACCTGGCGCGGCACCGACCATACGCGCGAGCGCATCCCGGTGATCGGCACCGGACCTGGGCTGGCGGGCGGCGACATCGGCCTCAGACCGACTTTCGCCGATATCGGCGAGACCGTCGCGGAGCATCTCGGGCTGGCGCCCGGCCGTCACGGCACCTCCTTTTATGCGGCGATGGGCGGCCATGCCCGAACTGCCTGAGGTCGAAACCGTCCGGCGCGGGCTGCAGCCGGTCCTGGAAGGCGCTCGCCTGGTCAGGGTCGAAGCGCGCCGGCCCGATCTCAGGTTTCCATTTCCCGCGCGCTTCTCCGAACGGCTAACCGGCAAAACCATCACCGCGCTCGGCCGGCGGGCCAAGTATCTCACCATGCATGTCGATGGCGGTCCGGTGCTGATCTGCCATCTCGGCATGTCGGGCTCCTTCCGCATCGAAACCGCCGAAGGCGAAACGCCCGGCGCGTTCCATCACGAGCGCTCGAAGAATTCGGCGCACGACCATGTCGTGTTCGACATCGAATCTCCCGCGGGCACCCGCTCGCGGGTGATCTTCAACGATCCGCGCCGTTTCGGCTTTATGCTGTTTGCGGAAGGCGCGCCAGACACTCATCCGATGCTGACCGGCCTAGGCATCGAGCCGACCGGCAATGCGCTGGACGGCGCCCTGCTCGCTTCGCTGCTCGCCGGCCGCAGATCGCCATTGAAAGCGGCGCTGCTCGACCAGCGGCTGATCGCGGGACTCGGCAATATCTATGTATCGGAAGCGCTGTGGCGCGCCGGCCTGTCGCCGCTGCGCGAGGCGGGCACCATCGCCGGAGGCGGCAAAAAGGCGAGGGAGCGAAGCGAGCGCCTGGCCGAAGCGATCCGGTCGGTCATCGCCGATGCGATCGCCGCCGGTGGCTCCTCGCTGCGCGACTATGTGCAGTCCGATGGGTCGCTCGGCTATTTCCAGCATTCCTTCGCGGCCTACGACCGCGAGGGCGAGCCATGCCAAAAGCCCGGCTGCGGCGGCCATATCGAGCGCATCGTGCAGAGCGGCCGCTCGACCTTCTATTGCCGGACCTGTCAGCGGTGAGCTAGACCGATCCCTCAATCGGAACGAGGAGGCGATGCCATGACCTATGAAACCATCATCGTGGAAACGCGCGGCAAGGTCGGGCTGATCACGCTGAACCGGCCGAAGGCGCTCAACGCGCTGAACTCCCAGGTCATGGCGGAGGTGGTCGCGGCGATGAGCGGGTTCGGCGCCGATGCCGGCATCGGCGCGATCATCATCACCGGTTCCGAGAAGGCCTTCGCGGCTGGCGCCGACATCAAGGAGATGCAATCGATCGCCTTCGTCGATGCCTACACGCAGGACTTCTTCGTCGGCTGGGAGCAACTCACGCGCGTGCGAAAGCCGATCATCGCGGCGGTTGCGGGTTACGCGCTTGGCGGCGGCTGCGAACTGGCAATGATGTGCGATTTCATCATCGCCGCGGATACCGCAAGGTTCGGCCAGCCCGAGATCACGCTTGGCGTCATGCCCGGCATGGGCGGGTCACAGCGGCTGACCCGTTTTGTCGGCAAGTCGAAGGCGATGGACATGTGCCTGACCGGGCGGATGATGGATGCGGCCGAGGCGGAGCGCTGCGGGTTGGTGTCGCGCGTCGTGCCCGCGGGCGATCTCATTGAGGAAGCTCTGAAGGCCGCGGCCAAGATCGCCGAGTTCTCGCTGCCGTCGGTGATGATGACGAAAGAGGCCGTCAACCGGGCCTATGAAACGACGCTTGCCGAGGGTTTGCGGTTCGAGCGGCGGCTGTTCCACTCGCTGTTTGCGCTGGACGACCAGAAGGAAGGCATGGCCGCCTTTGCCGAGAAGCGGAAGCCCAATTTCACCAACCGATAAGATGGTCGGGCGCCGGCGTCAAAAAGAAGGCGAAGCGGCGTTGACGCGCCGGAAAAGCTGAACTATAAGCCGCACCAACCGAGGCGGCCTGTGGCTGCCCGTTTGTTTTTTGCGCCCTGCGATACCGCTGGCGCCCACCAGATCAGAAGAGAGGCACCATGGCCAACACCTCCTCGGCCAAGAAGGCAACGCGCAAGATCGCCCGCCGGGCCGCGATCAACAAGAACCGCCGCTCGCGCGTCCGCACTTATGTGCGCCAGGTCGAAGAGGCGCTCGCCTCGGGCGACAAGGCTGCCGCGCTGGCCGCGTTCAAGGCTGCCGAGCCGGAATTGATGCGCGCCGCGACGAAGGGCGTGATCCATAAGAACACGGCGTCGCGCAAGGTTTCCAGACTGGCGCACCGGCTCAAGGTACTGACTGCCTGATAAGCCTTTACTAAACTTGCGTTCTTCGAACCCGGCGGATGACGCCGGGTTTTTTCGTTTGCCGGCAAGTACTTAAAAAGAACGCCCCGAGATCGCGTCCAGGCTGGATTTCAAAATCCGGTTTACTTTGCCGGCATATACATGCGCACTGATATTCCGTTATGCCGAAAGCGGGCGCTGACCAAAATTCGGCTGTCAGAAATTAGCTATATATTTCAAACGCCTGTGGATGGTGATCCACAGCTTGTTCACATCGCGTTCGAGCGGCGGGGGACAAGTAGCTGTCAAGCGAATTATTTCAGAAAATTTCGTGCCGAGCGGCCATTTTCATATTCGCCGGAAAAGGGTTTGAATCACAATGGCTTTGTCAAAATATGCCGTTGCGGCACCCGCTCCGAACCCGTCTCCGCTAACCAGATTCGTTAAAAATCCGTTAGTCGTGGCCTTGCCCTATCCACAGCGATTTCGGTAATGTCCATCCATCGAAGGGACGGGCTCTTGGCCTTCAACCCAGCCTGAATCGGCCACCACAAAATGGCAGAATTCATGACGTGGATCAATTCCGCGAACGGGCTTGATTTGTCTTTTCGAGGCGGTAGGGGACTGGCGTAATTGTACATGGCAGGTCGATGGAGCCGGCGTTTTCGCCGGATGGCATCGCATTGCCCTGGTGTGTCGAGAACGGCCCAGCTTGCAAGAGCTGGCACCGGTCCCTTTGTTACGAGGCGATGATCACCTGCCGGCGGCGGCGGTGGTGTCGCAGCGAAGATACGGTCGCCGGAAACATGGATGCAGGAGGCGCATCCCCGGCGGAAAAGGGTACAAAAGGACAAGGAACTCGATCATGCAGAGCGGCATCGAAAGGGAGCTAACCAGCGAACTCCCATTCCCAACAACATTCGTCGGAGGGGACAGCATGGCGGGTTCCAGCGACGCGGAACAGAAGTTCGAGCGCGTCAAGGCCCAGCTGAAGGCGCGCCTGGGAGCTGAGGTCTATTCAAGCTGGTTTGGCCGCATGAAGGTTGCCGAGGCTTCCCGCGGCATTGTCCGCATCTCGGTACCCACGGCCTTCCTGCGGTCGTGGATCAACGGCCACTATCTCGATCTGATCGCGGAATTGTGGAAGCACGAGGATCCCGAAGTCCTCAAGATCGAGATCGTGGTGCGCACCGCCACGCGCCAGACACGCAATGGCGTCGAGCCCGAGGTGACGCCGGCGCGTAAGATGACCCGACAGACGCAGACGGCGCTCGCCGCGGGCACCGCCGCGACAGGCAGGGTCGAACGGGCTCCGGCGCCGCGCCCGGGCGTGCCCGCAGAGACCGAGTTCCGGCACAATGTGCTGGGGTCGCCGCTCGATCCACGCTACACCTTCAGTTCCTTCATCGAAGGCCCGTCGAACCGGGTGGCTTTCGCCGCCGCCAAGGCCGTGGCGGAATCGCAGTCGAGCGCGGTGCGCTTCAACCCGCTTTTCCTTCATGCGACGGTCGGCCTCGGCAAGACGCATCTTCTGCAGGCGATCGCGGCGGAATCGCTGATACACAACCCGAAATCGCGCGTCGTCTACCTGACGGCCGAGTATTTCATGTGGCGCTTCGCCACCGCCATCCGCGACAACAACGCGCTAACGTTGAAGGAGCAACTGCGCGATATCGATCTCCTGATCATCGACGACATGCAGTTCCTGCAGGGCAAGTCGATCCAGCATGAGTTCTGCCACCTGATCAACATGCTGCTCGACAGCGCCAAGCAGGTGGTGGTTGCCGCCGACCGGCCGCCGTCCGAGCTGGAGTCGCTGGAGCCGCGCGTGCGCTCCCGCCTCAATGGCGGCGTGGCCCTGGAAATGTCGGCGCCGGACTTCGCAATGCGTCTCGGCATGCTGAAGCTGCGCCTCGCCACGGCCAAGGTCGACGATGCCTCGCTCGATATTTCGGACGAGATCCTCAACCATGTCGCGCGCACGGTGACCGGAAGCGGACGAGAGTTGGAAGGCGCCTTCAACCAGCTCCTGTTCAGACAGTCCTTCGAACCGCAGATCAGCATCGACCGTATCGACGAGATCCTCGGGCACATCTATCGCTCGGGCGAGCCGAAGCGAGTGCGCATCGAGGACATCCAGCGCATCGTGGCGCGCCACTACAACGTGTCGAAGACCGAGCTTCTGTCCAATCGGCGCACGCGCACCATCGTCAAGCCGCGGCAGGTGGCCATGTATCTGTCGAAGGTGATGACGCCGCGCTCGCTGCCCGAGATCGGACGGCGCTTCGGCGGCCGCGACCATACGACCGTGTTGCATGCGGTGCGCAAGATCGAGGACCTTTCGGGCGCCGACAACACGCTGGCGCAGGAACTGGAACTCTTGAGAAGACTGATCAACGACCAGGCTTGAGCGGCCGGGAAAGACCTGGAGCGGTTCAGCGTTTCATGGAATCGCCGAACCGCTCTAACTAATTGTTTCTACGCAATTCCGGACGGAAAACCGTTACACACTTTTCCTGGAATTGCCCTAAAGCGCGGCGCGCCCGTAACGGTCCATGCGACGCGCTGAGGTGTGGTTTTCATGCATGTCGTTGTTCTCGAACCGCTGCGCGCTTTTGGGTGACATGCATTAAACGGGGACTTCGCCGGCTTTATCCCCAGAAAGCCCGCGCAACCGGTCCGAACCGGTGGCGCGGGCTTGCGTTTGCAGGCTTTTTCCTGTCAGTTTAGGCAGATTCTGAGCCTGTTCAGAGCTTTCGCGGGGCGCCGCTCGCCGGAGACCCGCTCATTCATTCAAGCGAGCCTGTTTCGTCATGCGTGTTATCCTGGAACGGTCAAATCTCCTGAAGTCGCTCAACCATGTCCACCGCGTGGTCGAACGGCGCAACACCATACCGATCCTGTCTAACGTGCTGCTCAGCGCCGAGGGCGCCAGCCTCGAGATGAAGGCGACTGACCTTGACCTGGAGGTGACCGAAGCCACGCCCGCCAAGGTCGAGCGCGGCGGAGCCACAACGGTTCCGGCGCACCTGCTCTACGACATCGTGCGCAAGCTCGCCGACGGAGCGGAGGTGATGCTGAAGACCGACGAGGACGGCAATGCGATGACCGTCACCTCGGGCCGGTCGAGCTTCCGTCTGCAGTGCCTGCCGCAGTCCGATTTCCCGGAACTTTCGGCCGGCTCCTTCTCGCACATCTTCCGCCTCGATTCGGTCGACCTGAAAGGCCTGATCGAAAAGACGCAGTTCGCCATCTCCACCGAGGAGACGCGCTACTATCTGAACGGCATTTACCTGCACACGCATGAGGCCGGCGGCAAGCTGAAGCTGCGCTCGGTGGCGACCGATGGCCACCGCCTGGCGCGTGCCGAGATCGACGCGCCGGCCGGTTCGGAAGGCATGC
>NZ_RZOJ01000203.1:0-10395 GCF_003998845.1 Mesorhizobium sp. M4A.F.Ca.ET.022.05.2.1
GGCGCGCACCATCGGCGCCTCGGCCGACGGCGTCGTCGTCGGCACCGCCATCGTCAACGCGGTCGCCAACGTGCTGGGGCCGAAGGGCGAAAAGACCGCCGATCCGGCCGAGGCAGTGGCTACTTTGGTCAGCGGCCTTGCCCAGGGCGTCCGCTCGGCCCGCCTTGCCGCCGCCGAATAGTTTTCCTTACCTCTTCCTCGTCAGGACGGGAGCCGAAGCGATGAACTGGATCACCAATTACGTTCGCCCGAAGATCAATTCGATGCTCGGCCGGCGCACCGACATGCCTGAGAATCTCTGGATCAAGGATCCCGAGACCGGCGAGATGGTGTTCCATAAGGATCTCGAATCCAACCAGTTCGTCATCCCGTCCTCCGGCCATCACATGAAGATCTCGGCCAAGGAGCGGCTGAAGTATTTCTTCGACGACGGCAAATACGAGACGCTGGAAAATCCCAAGGTCGTGCAGGACCCGCTGAAATTCCGCGACGAGAAGCGCTACACCGACCGGCTGAAGGACGCCAAGGCCAAGACCGGGCTGGAGGATGCGATCGTCAATGCGCTGGGCAGCATCGAAGGCCTGCCGGTGGTGGTGACCGTGCAGGACTTCGCCTTCATGGGCGGCTCGCTCGGCATGGCCGCCGGCGACGCCATCGTCCATGCGTTCGAGGTTGCCCTGCAGCGCAGGCGGCCGCTGATCCTGTTCGCGGCCTCCGGCGGCGCCCGCATGCAGGAAGGCATCCTTTCACTGATGCAATTGCCGCGCACCACGGTCGGCGTCGACCGACTGAAGGAAGCCGGCCTGCCCTATATCGTCGTGCTGACCAACCCGACCACCGGCGGCGTCACCGCCTCCTATGCCATGCTGGGCGACGTCCACATTGCCGAGCCCGGTGCGCTGATCGGCTTCGCCGGGCCGCGCGTCATCGAGCAGACCATCCGCGAAAAACTGCCCGACGGCTTCCAGCGCTCCGAATATCTGATGGAGCACGGCATGGTCGACATGGTGGTGTCGAGGCTGGAGATGCGCCAGACCATCGCGCGGCTTCTGAAGATGCTGCTCAAGATGCCGCAGGCAGACAAGCCGCTCGAGCCCGAGATCCTGCCGCCGGCGCTCGCCCAGCCGGAAGCGCGACCGCAGGCCTGACGCGACACTGAACGCCGCGAGGCGCGATTGCGCGCACCGTCCGGTGCTGTAGCTTTTTGATTTGCGCATGATCCTTTCCGAAACCGATTTCCGGTTTCGGGGTCATGCGCTAGGATTCGTCCATGACAACGCTTGCCGCCGACCGCGAAATCGAAAGCCTGATGGCGCTTCACCCGAAGGGCTTCGACCTTTCGCTCGACCGCATCACGCGGCTGCTCGAACGTCTCGGCAATCCGCAGGAGCTGATCCCGCCGGCAATCCACATTGCCGGCACCAACGGCAAGGGTTCCTGCGCCGCCTTCTCGCGGGCGCTGCTCGAAGCGGCCGGTCATCTCGTTCACGTGCACACCTCGCCGCATCTGGTGAACTGGCACGAGCGCTACCGTCTCGCCGCCGAAGGCGGCGGCAGGCTGGTCGATGATCAGGTCTTTGCCGAAGCCATCGCCCGCGTTGCGGCCGCTAATGACGGCCAGAAGATCACGGTCTTCGAGATCCTCACCGCCGTCACCTTCCTGCTGTTCGCAGAGCATCCGGCCGAAGCCGCAATCATCGAGGTCGGCCTTGGCGGCCGCTTCGACGCCACCAATGTCATCGCCAGGCCGGCAGTGTCGGTGATCATGCCGGTGTCGATGGACCATGAAGCCTATCTCGGCGACCGGGTCGAACTGATCGCCGCCGAGAAGGCCGGCATCATCAAGCCCGGCTGCCCGGTCGTCATCGGCGCGCAGGAAAGCGAGACGGCGCTGCAGGTGCTGATCGACACCGCCGAGCGGCTCGACTGCCCGACCTTCGTCTACGGCCAGGATTTCCTCGCTTTCGAGGAAAATGGGCGCATGGTCTACCAGGACGAGGACGGCCTGATGGACCTGCCGCCGCCGCGCCTGCCCGGACGCCACCAGTTCGCCAACGCGGCAGCGGCGATTGCCGCGATCAAGGCGGCGGGCTTCGAGATCAGCCACCGCGCCACCGAAAAGGCGATGGGCAGCGTCGCCTGGCCCGGTCGCATGCAGAAGCTGACCCAGGGCCGACTGACGGAGCTGGCGCCGAAGGGCGCCGATATCTGGCTCGACGGCGGCCACAATCCCGGCGCCGGCCTTGTTATCGCCGAAGCGCTGGCCGAGCAGGAAGAGAAGCACCCGCGGCCGCTGTTTCTGATCTCCGGCATGATCAACACCAAGGACCAGAGCGGCTATTTCCGCGCCTTCAAGGGCCTCGCCCGGCACGTCTATACGGTGCCGGTGAGCCTCAGCGACGCTGGCGTGCCCAATGACGAGCTGGCGCTGCGCGCCGGCGAGGCCGGCCTGTCAGCCGAGCCCGTCAGTTCAGTTGCCAGCGCGTTGATGCTACTGCGCGATACCTGGGACGGTCCGCCGCCGCGCATCCTGATCGGCGGCTCGCTTTACCTTGCCGGCGCGGTGCTGGCCGAAAATGGCACGCCGCCCACCTGACGTCGGATTTCTCGCAGGGCATGGGGCGTCCTATCTGACCAGCGCAAGGAGCCCGTCGTGATCAAGGTCAAGCAACTCGCCCACGTCTGCATCTTCGCGCATGAGCTGGAAGCGACGCGAGGCTTCTACCGCGACGTCCTCGGCATGGACACCCAGTTCAATTTCCTGCGCGACGGCAAGGTCTTCGGCTTCTACCTCAATTGCGGCGGCCGCAGCCATGTCGAGGTGTTCCAGAAAGGCGAGGCCAGCTACAGCGACCAGAACCAGATCAACCACTTCTGCCTCGAAGTGGAGGATATCGACGCCGCGATCGCTCATATCAGGTCGAAGGGCGTCGAGGTCACGTCGAAGAAGCATGCCTGCGACGACACCTTTCAGGCCTGGATCCGCGATCCCAACGGCGTGAAGATCGAGCTGTTCGAATACACCGGAAAGAGCGCGCAATTCACCGGCGGCGACCGCATCGCCGACTGGTGACTGCCGCACGCTGTCTGCGGACTACTTCAGTTCGATCTCGATGAAGGCGTACTCGCTGTCATTGTCGCTGATGACGTCGTGCTCGACGCCTTCCTTGCGGAAATAGGGCGCCCCCTTCTTCATCTCGGCGAAGGATTCGCCGTCCTTGGTCAGCAGCTTCACCTTTCCGTCCATCAGCGGCACGATGACATAGTCATGGCCATGACGGTGCCAGCCGGTATTGTCGCCGGGCTGGAAGCGATATTCGGTGACGATGACGCGCTCATTGTCGATGAAGACGGTGGCCTTGGCTGTTCCGGTCATGATGTTCTCCTGTCCGTCCCAAGCAGAAGACATGGAGGCAGCGCGCGCGAGGGCCAGAGGGCGCTGGGGGATGGCGCCAAAGAAAAAGCCCGGCGCGATGGCCGGGCTTGTCCTGCAAACTTCTCGATTGGCTCAGGCGAGGCTGCCGTTGATCCAGTGCGACAGCGCGGTCTTCGGCGCCGCGCCCACCTTCATGTCGGCCACTTCGCCGCCCTTGAAGATCATCAGCGTCGGGATCGAGCGCACGCCGAACTGCGCGGCAAGCTCGGGATTCTCGTCGATATTGAGCTTGGCGATCTTCACCTTCGAGCCAAGCTCCTTGGCGATGTCTTCCAGCGCCGGAGCGATCATCTTGCAGGGGCCGCACCATTCGGCCCAGAAATCCACCACGACCGGCTCCTTGGCGTTGAGCACATCGGCCTGGAAATTGCTCTTGTCGACCTTGACGGTGGTCATGCGGAAATCCTTTCAAGAACTCGGGTTGCACCAAATGTGGTGGTGACAGAGATCTAATTCAAGCAGTGCTTGTGTCACGCTCCCGTGAGTCGGGCAAGGGCATCATCCATCGCGCTGGCCGGCAGTTCGATCAGCCTTGGCGCTTCGGTGAACAGCAGCGCGGCCTGGACATCGCGGCCGGGATAGAGCGGCTGCAGCAGCGCGCGGTAGAGCGCAAGCTGCAGCACATAGGTCGGCGGCACCTCCTCCAGCGTCGTCGGCGCCGGCCGGTTGGTCTTGTAGTCGACGATCGACACGCTGTGCTCAGAGACCGCCAGCCGGTCGATCTTGCCGGAGATCGAGCGCGGCTTTCCCTTCACCTCGAGGCTGCCCATCACCGCGATTTCGGCGCGGGATGCGGGCGAGAACAGCGGGGCGAATCGGGGATCGGCGAGGATCGCAAGCACCGCGTTCAACGCTTTCTCGCGCTCGGCTTCCGACCATGCCGCGCCGGCGCGCGCCAGATAGCGCTCGGCGGCGTCCTTGCGCCCGCCTTCGGCGATCGAAGGCAACATCTGCAGCAATTTGTGCAGCGCCAGCCCGCGCAGGACGCCGAAGCCCGGCTCGGCCTCGGCGTCCAGCACCGGCGAGCGCGTGTCGGTCACCGCCTCCTTCGCCTCGTCGATCAGCGCCGAGGCGCCGGAGGGCGACAGCGGCCGTGGCAGCTCCTCATAGGGCGGCAACGGGCGGAACAGGCTATCCGGCAGTGGCGCGACATGCTCGATCGGGCTCTCCGCCTCGGCCGCCGCCAACGCCACCGGCGGCAATTTGGTCATATGGAAGCGGTGCACGACGACCTCCGCCGCCGCCGGGTGGCGGCGCTCCATGCTTTCCGGCGCGCCGAGCAGCGCCCGGCTGACGATCGAATGCCAGGTGCCGGTGCTCGGCGCCCGCTTGCCATGGTATCCGCAGACGACCAGCCGGTCCTCGGCGCGCGTCATGCCGACATAGAGCAGTCGGCGGTATTCGTCGTCGGCGAGTTCGCGGGCATGCGCGGCGGCGGCCTTCGAAAAGCCGTTGGCGACGTCGCCGGCCGAGCGCCAGAGATAGCCCTTGCCGTCGAAATGCTGGCCCGAGCCCTGGAACGGCATCAGGCGCGGCAAATGCTGGTCGCTGAACGGCGCCGAGCCGCCATCGACCAGGAAGACGACCGGCGCCTCCAGGCCCTTGGCGGCGTGCACGGTCATGACGCGGACCTCGTCGCGGGTCTGGTCCATCTCGCGCTTGATCTCGGGTCCGCTGCTTTCCAGCGTCGCCAGGAAGGCCTCCAGTCCCGGCAGGCCGGTGCGCTCCTCGGCCAGGCAGAAGCTCAGGAATTCGTCGATGATATCGCCGGCTTCCGGTCCGAGCCGGGCGATCATCTTCTTGCGCAGGCCGTCGCGGGCGAGTGCGGCGGCATAGAATTCGAACACCGGCTTGAACGCCGCCTCGTTCGCCCAGGCGTCGAGTTGCGCCACCACCGGGGCCAGCGCCGGATCCTCTCCGGCCTGCTGCCTCAGTGAGGCGACCAGCGATTGGCCGGAAGGGCGTCCGTTAGCCAGCGAAAAGAGCCGCTCCTCGGACACGTCGAAGACAGGGCTGCGAAGCACGGCCGCCAGCGATAGGTCGTCCTGCGGCTGGATGAGGAAATGGCCGAGCGCGATCAGGTCCTTCACCGCAATGTGGCCGGGTAGGCTCAGCCGGTCGGCGCCGGCGACCGGAATGTCGCGGCGTTTCAAGGCGCGGGTCAATGCATGCACGAAGCTGTCGCGCTTGCGCACCAGCACGAGCACGTCGCCAGGCCCCAACCGCTTGCCGCGGCCTTCGATGATTTCACCGTTGCCGATCCAACCGGCAATGGTGGTCGCAACATTCTCGGCAACGCGCACAGCTGGCGCATGGGCATGGTCGACGGCCTGGGTCCAGTCGTCCGGCTCGTCGACCATTTCCGCGCCGATCGACGGCCAGACCTCGACATAGCCCGGCGCATCGGTTCGGATCGCCTTGTGGCTCAGCGCATCAGGGTCATGGCTGATCCCGCGCCTGATTCCCGGATCGGCAAAGACGCGGTCGACGGCGGCCAGCACGTCGTCGCTGGAGCGGAACGACCAGGTCAGCTTGAGATCGGCGAAGGAGAATCCTGCGTCGCGCACGCGTCCGGCAAATAGTTGCCTGCTCTCGGCAAAGGAATCGGGCGCGGCACCCTGGAAGGAATAGATCGACTGCTTCTCGTCGCCGACAGCAAACATCGTGCGATGGACGGCTTCACGCTGTCCTAGCCCGGCAAAGAACTCTTCCGTCAGCTTCTTCACCACCTCCCATTGGTCTGGACTGGTGTCCTGCGCCTCGTCGAGCAGGATGTGGTCGATGCCCTGGTCGAGCTTGAACTGCACCCACGCACCGGCATCGGGGCGCGACAAAAGAGCGACGGTGCGGGTGATCAGGTCGTTGAAGTCGAGAAAGCCGCGGCTCCGTTTCAGATGCTCATAGCGTGCAATCAGCCAGCGGGCGACCGTCAGCGCCGCCGCGGTGCCTTCGAGCATCCTGAACAGCGCCAGCCGGTCCGACACTTCCAGGATTGCCCTGGCAGCCTCGATGTAGCGCTCCGGTAGGTCCGGCAGCCGGTCGAGCAGCACTTTTTTGAAGGCTTTTGCCGGCTCGTAGGCGGCGCCATCGGCCTTCAGGAAAGCCTTGCCGAGCAGCTCCAGCCTGCGGATCGGATCGGCTTCGGCAAAGGCCAGCCTTGCATAAGGCAGGATGTTGTTCAGCACCATGCGCGCATCGGCTGCTTCGGCGGCACGCGCGAAGCCGGCGAAATAGTCTGGCAGGAAACCGGGCAATGGCCAGAGCGAAGAAGCGATGTCCTCTGCCGTCAGGCCGGGCCTGAAGCGGAATTCGGCGAGCAGCGACCGGAAGTCGTCGCCCAGCCCCGCGATGAAGGCGCGCAGCCCGTCACGTTTGTTCACGATCTCGGCCAGCAGCGCGTCGAGACCGGCCTCGCCGCCGCGCTCCAGCACCATGGCGAAGGCCTCGGCCAGTCCTTCGGCGCCGGCGCTGGCGCCCGAGATCATGTCGCGGCGGGCATCTCCGAACAGCGACGCTTCCATCTGCGTGTCGAGCATCTCGAAATGTGCGGGAATGTTGGCTTCCAGCGGGAACTGGTGCAGCACCGATTCGCAGAAGGCGTGGATGGTCTGGATCTTCAGCCCGCCCGGCGTCTCCAGCGCCTCGGCGAACAACCGGCGCGCGCGGCGCATCGTGCCGGCATCGGCGCCACGGCCATCCAGCGCCACGATCCGGCTCGCCAATTCGGCATCGCCCAGCGACGTCCAATCCGACAGCGTCGAGAACACCCGGTTCGACATGTTGGCGGCGGCGGCGCGCGTGTAGGTCAGGCAAAGGATCTTCGACGGGTCGGTGCCGTTGAGCAGCAGCCGGATGACGCGCTGCGCCAGCACATGCGTCTTGCCGGACCCCGCATTGGCAGAGACCCAGGCCGAATTCAGCGGGTCGGAAGCGCGCGCCTGGCTGGCGGCGGTATCGCTCGGGATCGGGTAGGCCTTCTTCATGCCTCCCCCGCCTCGTCGTCGCTCTCGCCGCCGGCCGACCATTCGAGCACGCGGGCGAGATGGTCGTAGTCGCCATCGACCTCGCCCTCGCGGAACGGCAGCGCGCGCGACAGATAGCCGGTCGTCGGGTCGGCATAGTGGAAGAGCAGCTTCTCCAGCCGCGCCCAGGCGTCCTCGGAAAGCTCGTTGGCGGTTCGGAGCTTCCGATTGTACTCGAGGATCGATTCCGGATCGACATCGCCATTCGCCTTCAGCCGCACGAAGGCAAGCTGGGAGGGTTCGCGAATGCCGAGTTCCTTGAAGGCGCCTCGCCGCAGCAATGCGCCTTCGAGCGCGAGCTGCGGCGAAAGCAATGTATGGGCCTGTGCTTTCGAGGGCGAGGAGCCCGTCTTGTAGTCGAGGATATCGGCCATGCCTCCGGCGAGGAGGTCGATCCGGTCGGCACGCCCGGACAGGGTAACTCCAGTACGGCCGACGACGGTTCTTTCGGCACGTTCCTCGGCGTGCCGACTTGTGACATCGGGTGCACGCTGCCGCTCCCACTGGATGATGTTCGCGGCGAGCTTTTCGAAACGCGGCCACCACACCGCCTCGATGTCGGCTGGAAGCGCCGCTTCGGCGAAGCAGGCCCGGCCTGCCTCGACCAGGCTTTGCAAGGCGTCCGGCGCGCGCGGATCGGCGACCCGCCGCGAAAACAGGTGCAGGATGGCGTGGAACAGCGTGCCGCGCTCGGCGGCGCCCGGATCGCGAATGACCGGATCGAGCGGCACCAGGCCGAGGATGCGTCGGGCGTAGACTGCATAGGGATCGCGGCGCAGGGTCTCGATCTCGGTCACCGAGAAATGCTGCGGCCGGGTGGCGAGCGGCGGCCTCGGCTGCGGCCTTGGCGCGAAGTCCAGCCGCTCGCCGGCATCGAGCGCGCGCGCCCAGGAGAGCAGCGCCGCGCCGCGCCGCATCGGCGCCGCCGCGTGCTCCTTGCCGATGAAGGTCAGCATGCGCTGCAGCCAGCGCGACGGCACCGCCGGCGCGTCGCCGGAACGGGCCGCGCGCGTCAGCACCACTTTCTTCGCGCCCATCGCCATCTGGAAGTCATGCGCGGCAAGGCCGATGCGCCGCTCCGGCGGCTCGAGGTCGATGCCGGTCTTCATCAGCCGCGACATGAAGCGGTCGCTCTCCGGCTTGCGCGGCCATACACCTTCGTTGAGCCCGCCGATGACGAGCGTGTCGACGCTCTGCAGCCGCGCCTCCAGCGCGCCCCAGATGGCGATGTTGCGGTCGGTACCTTGCGCCGGCTTCACCGTTTCCGGTGCGATTAGCGCGTCCATCACATCGGGCCATTCGGCCGCAGCGAAGGCGAACGGCACCGAAGCGGCGACCAGGCCGCGCAGCAGTTCGGCGAGCTTCTCACCGGCGTCGCCGGCATAAAGTTCCGCTGGGCCGCCATCGGCTGCCCGGCCAAGGTTCTCCAGCGCAATAACGCTGGCCCGCGTCAACGCGGCAAGATCGGCGTCCTGTTCGCCGCGAAAGGCTGTGAGCGGGGCCAGGGCCTCGGCAAGCCGGGCAAGCATATCCCGCGCCTGCTCGATCCCGCGCACCGTCAGCCGCGCGAACCAGAAGGGCGGGCGGCTGTCGCCGAGACCCGAAAGGCGGGCCTCGAAAAGCGATGCCAGCGAGGCCGCGTCCGGCCGCCCGGTACCGCCGCGCAGTGCCACCAGTTCGACGATCTCCGCCGCAGGGCGCACGCTCGTCCGATCGAGACCGAGGCCCAGTAGCGGGTGCTTGAGCAGCGAGAGCAGGGCGACCGGATCGCCGGGACGGAACACGGCTTGCAGCGCCAGCCTCAGCAGCGTGGCCGCTGGCGTGTTGGTGAGCGGCGTGCCACCGGAATCGTCGGCGGCGACGCCGAAGCGCAGCAACTCGACAGAGACGCGCCGCGCCAGCGCGCGATCACCGGTGACAAGTGCGGCGCGCTGGCCCGGCTGCTCGACGGCGCGCTTCAGCGCGATCGCGATCGCGACCGCCTCGTCGCGCTCGTTGGCAGCCTCCACCAGCGTCACGCCGGCCAGGGCCTGCCGGATGTCCTCGGCCTCGAAGCCGGGGCGCGTCTCGGTCCACAATTCGGTGGTTTCGGCCGGCCGTAGCGCCTCGCCGACTAGGGCCGCGCGGATTGCCAGCGCCCGGTCCGCCGGGACGATCTCCTCGACATCCGCGCGCGGCACGCCGATACCGCCGATCAGCTTCGCCAGGCCGAATTGCGGGTGGCCGAGCGTGGCCGGCCGTGCGCCGGGCGCCGAAATGGCGGCGAAGGAGGCCTCGTCCAGTCCCTTGTCGAGGCCGGGCAGCACGACGGCGCCATTGGGCAAGCCGGCGATCACGCCGAGCAGCTCGGCGGTCGCGGGGATGGAGCCGGTCGAGCCTGCGGCGATCACCGGCCCGGCCGGCCGGTTGCGTTTCAGCCGCGCGGCCTCCAGCCGGATCAGCGCGCTCCGGTGCGCGGCCGGATTGGAGAGGCCGCGTTCGGCGAGCAGCTTCGGCCAGTTGTCGGTGACGATGCCGAGGAAATCGAGCGTCACCTGCCACCAGCCGGCGAGATTGCCGCTGACCAGCCCGGCGAGCTTCGCCCAATCCGTGCCTTCGGTCTCGATTTCGTCCATCAGCCGGGCAAGGTCGCGCGCCAGCCAGACAGCATCGGCCGCCGAAGCCGGCACCACGAATTCCTCGTTGAACCGCGCCGCGACATGCGACGGCAGGCTTGCCTTCCACGCGCGCACCAGCGGCGCCAGGAGAAGCAGCCGCTCCTGCGCGGCAATCGGCGGCGCGAGCTCGATGGCCGGCGCCGCTTCGGCGTCGAAGGCCGCCTCGTCCTCATCGAATTCGCCGAGCGGCCTGACCGTCGGCAGGATGGCCGAGCGAACCCCCAGAATATCGACGAAGGCGCCGCGCAGCGCGCGCGCCGCGCGCCGCGTCGGCACATAG